>CAKZYH010000308.1 GCA_937884725.1 uncultured Paracoccaceae bacterium | reverse complement strand
ACACCGGCAAACTGGAACTCCCCAGCGGCGAGGTCCTCGACGTCACCGACACGCGATACGGCGAAGACCGCGCCACCATCCGCGTCGCCATCGCCGGCGACCTCGCACCCGGCCCCGTGGTCCAGCACCTCGATTGGGAGCGCCGCTACCGTTTGATGCGCATGCACACGGCGTTGCACCTGTTGTCCGTCGTCCTGCCCTTTCCGGTGACGGGCGGCTCCATCGGCGACACAGAAAGCCGGCTCGACTTCGACATCCCCGATCCCAACCTCGATAAGGACGCCATCGGCGCACAGCTCGCCGACCTCATCGCCGGCGACCACGGCGTCAGCACCGAGTGGATCACCGACGAAGAACTCGACGCCAACCCGGACCTTGTGAAAACCATGGCCGTCAAACCGCCGCGCGGCTCCGGCCGGGTGCGGCTCGTGCGCATAGGCGCCATCGACCTACAGCCCTGCGGCGGCACCCACGTCGCCAGCACCGCCGAGATCGGCGGCGTGCTAGTGTCCAAGATTGAAAAGAAGGGTAAACAAAACCGGCGGGTACGCCTGCGCTTTACGGAGGACGGCTGATGCTTATCGACGTGAAAACCCTCGCGGCCCGGCTCGGCGCGGTCACCGTGATCGATGGCTCCTCGCACATGCCCGACACTGGCCGCGATGCCGATGCGGAGTTTCTGGCAGCCCACATCCCGGGTGCCCAGCGCTTCAACATCGAAATGGTCGCCGACACCACCAACCCGCTGCCCCACACCATGCCCTCCCCGGCAAGCTTCGCCCGCCATGTCAGCGCCATGGGCGTCACCAACGACAAGCCGGTGGTGGTCTACGAGGCCGGCGCCCCCTTCTCCGCCCCCCGCGTTGTGTGGATGTTCAAGGCCATGGGCCACCCTGACGTCATGATGCTGTCAGGCGGTTTCGCCGCCTGGCTCGCGCAGCGTTTGCCCGTCGCCCGCGGCCCCGCACAACCCCGCACCACCTCCTGGGGCTTCGTCCCCTCGCCGCGCCCAAGAACCTTCGTGAATGCCGACGCGGTCGCCGACGCCCTCGCCTCGGGCGGCCAGGTGATCGACGTGCGCTCCGCAGAACGCTTCGCCGGCACAGCGCCAGAGCCCCGCCCCGGCGTTCGCGCAGGCCACATGCCGGGCGCCCTCAACTTGCCGTACACAAACCTCTCCACAGAAGACGGCACGCTGAAATCGGACGACGAGCTGGCAGCGATCTTCAAGGACGCCGGCGTCGATCTTTCAAAGCCCGTCATCGCGAGCTGCGGGTCCGGCGTCACTGCCGCCGTCGCCGTCATGGCGCTCACCAAACTTGGCACGCCCGCCGCGGTCTACGACGGATCCTGGACCGAGTGGGGCGGCGACGAAAACCGCCCCATCGTGACCGCCACCGACGACAGCGCACCGGCCGAGGTGACCGCAGAAGCGCAAGCCCCCGCCGAGCCGGAGCCCATCCCCGAGCCCGAACCCACCGCTGGGCCCGCACAAAGCCCCGAACCCGAAGCCAGCGTAGAATCACCGGCAACTGGCGAGCCGGAGGACACCCCCGCAGCCGAGGAAATCGCCGCCCCAGAAACCAGCGCCGAAGCGGAAGTCCCCGCCGAGACAGCAGAACCCGCCGCAGTCGAGGCAAGCGCCCCCTCGGCGAAAGCCCCGAGCCGGACGACGACTGCAAAGTCGAGGACAGCGTCAAAATCGAGGGCCGCGCCAAAGCCCAAAGCAGCGTCGAAGCCGCCGGCAAAGCCAAAAACAGCCACAAAGCCTGGCCCCAAGCCGAAGGCCGCGTCGAAGCCTATCGCAACGTCAAAGTCGGGTCCTGCGGCAAAGCCAGGCCCACGCCGCGGCCCCGCCAGCACCGACAACAAAGCCGACTAAAGCGAAACCTACCCTTAACCTTAACCAATCATGATCTCGCCGAAATTGAGTGGAGTTCGGCATGGTTGAGGTGGGTGGTTTTCACTTCAGAACGTTTATGGACGACGTCCCCCGCGCGTTCGATCGCTGGCGGCCAGTGGGCGACGTCGTCCAATGGGACCGGCATTATGTGGTGCGCGAGGGCTACAGCCTCGTCCTCACCGATGAGAGCCGGATCCAGATCCGTCAGCTCAGCCAGCTCGGGCCGTTCCGCACAGAGCACCTCATCTGCGCCGCGTCCTTCCCGCTCGACTGGATGGCCCTTGCCCTGATCCGCAAGGTGCTCCCCATCACAGACCCCCTGCTGGAGATCGACGGCCGCACCTCCGAAGCCTTCATCTCGTCCCTCGACCGGCCCGACCTTCTCCAAGCCAGCCTCGTGAAGGTCATCAAAAGGCGCGTATCCGGGTCAGCGTCCGTCGAAATCGTCGATTTCGCGATTCCCGGGTGGAACTCCCTCGGCGTCAGTGTGGGTCTTCACACCACCAGCCTCAGCGCCATGCGCGCTAACCTAAAAACCCTCAACTTTTCCGAGGACCAGCACACCGACTACCACACCTGGATCATCAAAGAGGCCGCACGCGTCCTGCCCAAGCGCGAGCCCATCCGCCGCTTCGGCATCCCCTTCGGCCGCGCGGCCTAAGCGGTTGCCCCGTACACCTCGTCAGCGCGTTCTTCAAACGCGCTGGCGAACCGGCGGAACGCGCGGTCAAACACAGACCCCAT
>CAKZYH010000307.1 GCA_937884725.1 uncultured Paracoccaceae bacterium | reverse complement strand
ATCAAAAGCAATCTCTGCCGGGCTCATCGAACCCGGCCCCTCACCTCGACTAAGCCGTCAGCCCATAGCCTCGCGCGCGCGCCGCGTTGGAACAGCCAGCACGGCGCGAAGCCCGGTCTCGTCAGGAGATTTCGCCGATATTGCGGACCACTTTGCCCACCAAGCCGTATTCGATGGCCTCGTCCGGGCTCATCCAATAGTCGCGGTCGGTGTCGTTCTCGATCCGCTCCATGGGTTGGCCCGTGGCGTCAGCGAACATCTTATTGAGCCGCTCGCGCATCTTGATGATCTCGCGCGCCTGGATCTCAATATCGGTCGCCATACCGCCACCGCCACCCGACGGTTGGTGCAGCAAGAAGCGCGTGTTGGGCGTGCAAAAGCGCCGTTCGTTGGGGACCGAGATGTAAATCAGCGCGCCGGCCGAGGCGACCCAGCCCATCCCCACGATGTTCACATCAGGTTTAATCATGCCGATGGTGTCGTGGATCATATCGCCCGATTCCACGTGGCCGCCGGGCGACGACACAACAACGGTGATGGGATCGTCCGACACGTGGGCGAGCGCGAACAAACGCTGGCACACGTCCTTGGCCATCTCCATGGAGATTTGGCCCACAACCATCACCTGCCTGGCATCAAACAGGTGTTTGTCGACCGGGACGGAAAGCGCCTTTTTGGCCTTCTCCTCGTCGGTCTCATCATCATCGTCGTCAAAACGCACAAAGGGGGACATGGATCACCAGTTATCGACTGCGCCTTCCGATGTACGATCCCGCCGCGGGTTCTGCAAACGCCACGCGCCAGTTATGAGCGGCCAACAATGCGCGGCGCTTCAGCACGTCCAAAGGAGAAGGTCATTTCGTGGCTGTGCGCCACAAAGCACTCGTCTCATGCGGCCGCGAGCGCTCGGCGTGCAGAACGATTTGCTCAACGACAATTCACTGACCGGCAACCATGTCGCTTGCCCAATCTGTGTCCGCGTCGCCTTGCGCAATAAGGATGACCGCTAGCATCCCGGTCTCAGTGTTGAAGCGCACATCCGACGAAAACCCTAAGTCGCCGCCGGAGTGACCCACGATCTCCCCATCAATGTCGAGGCCCATGCCATATCCATCACCCACCGGATCGTGCATCAACTCGGCCATCATCGCAGGGGAGAGCAGCACGCCGTCCGCGAACAAGGCCCGGTAAAAGTTCGCGACATCCTGCGCCGATGCAATCAGCCCGCCATCGCCGAAGCCAGCGTTCTCATAATAGTCCCGATACTTCCGACCGCCCTCATGACCGGATGGAAAGTTCACCGGTAGCGCACGGGAGCCATACACAACTGCCCCCAGCATGCCTGCTGGGCGAAAAACTTCGGTATCGATAATACTGGCATAGCTTCGTCC
>CAKZYH010000306.1 GCA_937884725.1 uncultured Paracoccaceae bacterium | reverse complement strand
GCCCGATCCCAGCCCACTACACCGACCTTGACGCCGCCGAGCGCGCGGCGTGGGACATGATGGTACGCGGCGCCAACGATCGGCGGCATGCGTTCCACCAGATGACAGTTGCCACTGTGGAAAACCGTCTGCCCGAACTGCGCACTGTTGTGCTGCGGGGCGCCGAACGCGACCCGGGCCGTGTGCGGTTTCACACCGACACGCGGTCCGCCAAGTATGCGGCGCTGAAGGCTGACCCGCGGTGCGCTGCGCATTTTTACGACCACGGCGCCAAAGTGCAGGTGCGCCTTCGCGGCGAAGCTGTCCTGCACAATCAAGACGAGACGACGGCGCACATTTGGGCCGGCATGCGGGATTTTTCGAAGAAGTGCTACCGCCAACCCGTCGGTCCCGGCGACGCGCTCGGCAGCCCTGAGGAGGCGGAGGCGGACCTTTTGAGTGAAGCTGGCGGCTACGAGAACTTTGTGGTCGCGTTCATCAACACCCACGCCGTCGAGTGGCTTTACCTTGCTGCCGCCGGCCATCGACGCGCTCTCATCCAATCCTTACAAGAACCGCGCGCTGTTTGGCTCGCGCCTTAACCTGTTGCGCTTATTCTGGAGAAACCCATGAAGTCGCTCCTTAAGTCCGCCGCCGCATTGGCGTTTGTCGCCACCACAGCGTCCACCCCCGTTGCGGCCGATGCGCCGATCAATTGGGACAGCCGCAGCCTGACCACCATCCACGGTGATCCGCTGCCGGACGACGTGGTGAACGGCCGGGTTGTGTTGATGGTGAACACCGCCTCGCGTTGCGCCTTCACGCCGCAGTATGAGGGCCTGGAGGAAATCAGCGACAAATACATCGGCCTTGGGCTGACGGTGCTTGGCGTGCCCTCCAACGACTTCGGCGGGCAGGAGCCCGGGAGCAACGAGGAGATTGCACAATTTTGCTCAGCGACCTACGGCGTGTCATTCCCAATGTTGGAGAAGACGAAGGTGACCGGCGGAGATGCCCACCCGCTATACCGCTGGGCGCGCGATGCCGGTGGGCGGGCTGCGGTTCCGGCCTGGAACTTTCATAAGATCCTCATTGGTCGTGATGGACGCTTCGTGGCCGGCTTTCCGTCGTTTACCTCGCCCACCTCGGGCCAGGTGACGGCGGCGATTGAAAGGGCTTTGGCCACGCCCGCAATGTGAGTTGAGCTGAGTTGATGGACGACATTCTCCGAGGACATCCCGCGAAGGGGTATCGCCCTTGTGTGGGCATCGCGCTGTTTTCGCGCAAAGGCGGCGTTTTCCTCGGCAAACGCGCCACCAAGGGCATGATGCCGGCCTATAGCTGGCAGATGCCCCAGGGCGGCATCGATCCAGGAGAGGCCGCGCTCGCAGCGGCCTATCGCGAGCTTTATGAGGAAACCGGCATCCGTTCCATTGAGCGGCTCGGCGAAGTGCGCGGCTGGCTGCACTACGATTTGCCCACCGACGTGGCCGCCTGGCGGGGTCGCTACCGTGGGCAAGCGCAGCGCTGGTTCGCATTCCGCTTCACCGGCGATGACAGTGAAATCAACGTCTTAACCCCGCCGGACGGCCATTCGGCCGAATTTGCCGAGTGGCGTTGGGCAGCGCTTTCGGAGGCGGCTGAGCTCGTCGTTCCGTTCAAACGGGGCGTCTACGAGCACGTGGCCGGCGCGTTCGAAGAGTTCGCGCAATCTGAGGACGGCTTGCGTCCGTCACAGGCCGGAGCTATTTAGGGCGTATTCCAGAACGTGAGTTGAACGAGCTGGCTGGTGCGACAAGCGCCGGCCCAAGCGGCGTTTTTCTAAGCTGGCACAGGGGCGGACTGAAGACTTGAACGACACTGCAGACGACAGGCTGATCAAGGAAACCGGCGTTGAAGCGCGCGTTGCG
>CAKZYH010000305.1 GCA_937884725.1 uncultured Paracoccaceae bacterium | reverse complement strand
ATCGCCGAAGCGGTGGCGCCGGGACGACCCGGGGCCGGCAAGCGCGCTTTGCTCGTCGACCATGAGGACTCGTTCGTTCACACCCTCGGCGGTTATCTTCGCGAGTGCGGCCTTGAGGTCGTCACCGTTCGCGCTCCGCTCACCCAGCAGCACCTCATGCGCTTTTCGCCGGATTTGGTGGTGATGTCGCCGGGTCCCGGCATGCCAAAGGACTTTGACTGCGCCGCTAGTATCGAGGCAGCCCGCAAGGCGGGTATGCCGATGTTTGGCGTATGCCTTGGTCTTCAGGCGCTTGTAGAGGCCGACGGCGGGACGCTGCGGCAGATGCAAACGCCGATGCACGGGAAGTCGTCGGACCTGCGGTACGACAGCGGCTCGGCGCTCTTTCAGCGGATAGACGGGCGCGTGCAGATCGGTCGCTACCACTCCATTTGCGCCGATCGGGCCAATCTGCCCAAAGGCTACCGTGTGACGGCGGAAACGGAAGACGGTGTCATCATGGCTGTCGAACACGACAACGAACCGCTGATGGCTGTGCAATTTCACCCCGAAAGCATCATGTCGCTGGGCGGTGGCGCCGGAATGACGATGCTGGAAAATGCGGTGGAGTGGCTGCTCGCGCATCCGAGCAAATCGGTCGCCGCTTAGGCCGAGCCCGGTCAGCTGACCGGGCACATCTCTCCGGAGAAGCGCCAAGTCGGGTTGTTTTGCGACATGTCGCACAGCGCCATGCGGTTGCGCCGACCCACCTGCAAACACGCCATTTGCCCGATCTCTACACGCCGGCCCTGGGTGTCGGTGCAGTAGCAGTCCGGGTAACTGAAACCCTGTTTGGGAGGCAGTGTGGTGATCGGCGTAAAGGGAGCGGGCGCGCCCGGTGTTGTAGCGCCTGCTAGGGCCGGCCCGGCCAAGAAGGTCGTCGTAGCTAAAACAAGAAACGCATACCTCATGGGTAGAAAAGTACCGGCACTGCAGCCGCTACGCAAGATTGTCTTGCAGGCCGCGCGGGCGACTTACGCTGCAATATGCGGCAATGGCCCCGCTGCGAGCATCTCGCCGAACTTATCCCGGAAACCGTCCACATCCCCTTCGGCATGCCGGTCGAGCCGGAGCGGCGTGATCGTCACGTAGTTCTGCCGCAACAGCGCTAAGTCGCAGGTCGGGTCCTCGTGCACGTCGCTGGACCGCCGAAACTGCAGCCAATGATACGCGCCGCCGCGCATGTCAAAGCGCTGCTCCACGTTCACCCCGCCGATATAACCATAGCCCGGCCGGCACACTCGGACCCCTTTGACTTCTTCAGGCGGACAGGCGGGGAAGTTGATGTTGGGGCAAACAGGCCGCGGCCAGTCGATGGTGAGGAGCCGCTCAATCAGCGGCACGGCGTAGGCCTTCGCCGTTTCCCAATGGATGGTGGGGCTTTGCAAAAACTGGCTGAGCGCCATGGATGGCACCCCCACCAACAACGCCGTCATCGCCGCGCCGACAGTGCCAGAATAGGCGATGCTGTCGGCCATGTTGCCACCGCGGTTCACCCCCGACAGCACCAAATCCGGCTTGCGGTCGAGGATATGCTCCACACCGAGCACCACGCAATCCGCGGGTGTCCCGTTGATGTAGAAACGCCGGTCGGTTTCCTCATGAATGCGCAGTGGCTCGTGCAGGCTGATCGCGTGCGACACACCTGACTGGTCGAACTCCGGCGCCACCAGCCAGACATCGTCGGTGAAGGTGCGGGCAATCTCCTCCAACAGCTTGATGCCTTCGGCGCGCGCGCCGTCATCGTTGGTAATCAAAATTCGCATTCTCGCCTCCGGCTGGTGTGACGGGCGTTACGCGTCCCTCACACCAGCTGCAAGGGCTGTTCGGCTTACGAACGCGCTGCGACAGCCGCACCGCTACCGGACGCCTCGCGCGTTGCTCCGGCGGACGCGGCCGGCGGCTTGCGCCACGGTTCTGACTTGAACCAGGCCACCACATAGGCCGTCGCGATCAGGAACAGGAAACCGCCAAGGTTCGCGACTGCCTTGTCGAGGGTCGTGCGGTCCGTGAAGTCGAGCATTGCGCCAACGAATTGGCTCAGCACCATCCCGGTCAGGAAGATCGCAAGGGATTGCTGACCGACCTTGCGCACAACGGTCACAAACAGCCCCCAGACACCACCGCCCTGCAAGTACCGCCCATTCTCACCAGCCGCGATCCAGCACAGGTAGGCGAGCGCAAGGAAGTGTGCGAACCGCAGGATCCCTTGATCGGTCTTGCCGATCAGCCCAACGTCGACCAGCCACTGAAAGGCCACCGACGCATAGTTGACGTTGGTCCAGCCCGCCGCAATCGCAGCGTCGCCCCAAATGAGCCCGAATCGCGAGCCGATCAACAGGTTGAACAGCAGCACGCCAACGGCGAGGCCAATAAGCCAGGCTTTGACGGGTGGCCGCGGCAGCCAACCGATCATCCAGAAGAACCCAAAATAGAACACGATGATCCAGCCGAACGGGTTGAAGAACCATTCCCGCTCAGCATCCGTCCGAACCTCAGCGCTAAATTCCAGCCCCGGAGAGAAGCCAAACAGCGTGAGCCAGAGGTTCTCCTGCGCGAGAAACCAGACCCCAACCACGAATGCGATGGCCGCACGCCGGTCGATCATGCCGATCGGGACCACAATCGGCATCAGCGCCAGCAACACCAAATACATCGGCAAAATGTCGAAATAGTTCGGCACATATGACAGCGTCATCAACGCTACCATGTGATTGAGTGTGTCGTCCAAGAACGGAAGAACGAAGAGCCGCTCCGTATAGTGGACGCCAGTGCCCAGTGGGATTGTATCGAAAGCAGCGAGCATCGCGACAATCACCATGAACATCGCGATGTGCGCCCAGTAAACCTGCCAGCAACGGTAGGCGACGCGCGCCGTTCCCAACCAGAACGAGCGGTAGCGGTAGACCGCGCCAAACGCGATGGCCGACGCCATGCCGGAGCAGAACACGAATTGCTCGGTGGCATCTGAGAACCCGAAGCGCGCCGGAATCCAGAGCTTCCAATCGTTCATCGGCACGTGAGCAATGAAGATGATGAACATCCCAAGGCCGCGAAAAAAGTCGAGCCGAAGGTCACGGGGCTTCTTCGCCTGCGTTGGCTTGGCCGCCGGCACGGGTGTGGGGTTCATCGCCGACCTCTTAAGCGGTTTCGGTCTGGTTCGGGTCAAACAAGGACTTAGTCTGCTCCGTCAAAATGCAAATCCGAGCGGGGACATAGACGCCGCGATGGCTGTTGGTCCGGGCGCCGAGACTCAAAACGAGGCAGCGCCAGCGGCCGGCGGCGTCACTGTCGTTGGGCCGCACTGACCGAGCCGCTTCATGGAGAAACTGTCGTAAGCGCCGCGGCGCTGAGCCCGTTCCTGAACCAGGGTCCGGGCTTGATCACACCGCCCTGCCCGCAGCGCCGCATCGATTGTGAGCCGCTCGAAAACGTCTCGCTGGGCATGGCTACCGCCGATCTTGGTCAGCGCATGCCGCGCGGCGATCAGGCCCTGGAACGCTTCGTCATGCTTTCCGCGCCGCATCGCAGCGAGCCCACCGCCGGCCACCGCGCCACAACCCGCAGCCACCGCGCCGAATTCCGAACCGTCAGCGCCTGACGCCATTCGCGCGATGAGTTGGTCCGCCGCACTGTCCCGGCCCGCCGCAAGCAGCGCCAGCAGATAGTGGAGGTCGGCAAAGGGGATGCAGCCATCGTTCATGCGCTGCTCGGCGAGACAGGCAAGCTCTTCCCAGCGCTCGCCCACGTCAACACCGTCGGCTTCGAGCCGGGCGAGCAGCGAAACCGCATTCGCGATATCGCGATAGTCGTCGGTGGATTCCCGGCGGACTTCAGTGTCATAGAGCGCAAGCACGCTGTCGTATGCGCCAAGCTCCAACTCGAACAGCGCGTAGTGCCACCACACGTGATGGCGGAATGTGGAGCAATGCGCGAAGGCGCTTTGGCGCGGCGCCAACCAAGCGCGCCCTTTTTCCGGGTGGCCGCGCATTTCATGAACGTGGGCGACGGCGTGCAGGGCCCACGCATCGTCCGGCGCAAGCTCGAGCGCGCGCGCGCCGACCCGTTCGGCGAGGGCGAGGTCCCCGACCTCCTCGCACGCGAAGGCGAAACAGCCGTGGATGTAGCCCGCATGGGGGTGGTCGTCGCCAAAGTTTGCCACCGCAAGTTCAGCAGATCGGCGCATTCCCGCCGCGTCGCCGTACAGGAAGCGAATGGCTTGCGCCATTTTCGCCGCAAAGGCATCGCCGGGGAATTCGCGCTGCACGAGGTCGAAAATTTTTGCGCTGCGCGATGGGCGGCCGGCCACCCACGATTCCAACGCACACACCATCAACCCGTCATGGCGGCTTGGCATCTCGCTCAGCGCAACGCGCGCCTCGGCGGCTAAGCCAGCCGCCTCTTGAGCCAGCTCGCGCCGGCCAAGCAGCATGAAAATCAGTCCCTTGGCGGCCAGAAGCGCCGGTGAGTGCGGCGCGAGCGCGGACGCCTTGGCCAGCCACTCAGGCGTATCGGCGGCATGGCGCAGCGTTGCACGAACCAGCCCGTCCCAAGTCGCCGTGGCACCAGCGAGGGAGGGCGGGATAGCCGCAACTGATTTCAGCATAGTGTTCTCCGCGAGAGCCGCACACTGTCGATACGTAATGCAGAGCCGTGGCCATTTTGCGCTCGGGCCTATGACAATCGCTCACACCCGCTTGATTAGACGCGATGTCCGGCTTCGTGCCCTGTGCCTATGAACGAAGGAAGATGACTGGTGGATGACCAACGTCCTCAGTGGTGGCTGGTATCTGCTGGCGCGCTCGCCATTGTCACCCTAGCCCTCTCAGGCTGGGCTGAGCGTGGCGCAACTTTGGCGCTCGCCAGTCTGGTCGGCGCTTTGGCGGGCCTCAGCCTCTACCACGCCGCATTTGGCTTCACCGCGGGTTGGCGCCGCTTCATTCGTGAACGCCGCGCGGCTGGAATCCGCGCACAGTGCCTTCTGATTGGGCTCACCACTGTCTTCGCCCTCACCATCATTCACTATGGCGACGCGGTGGGCATTCGCGCGGGCGGCTTTGTGTTTCCGTTCGGCCTGTCGGTCGCCATCGGCGCGTTCATGTTCGGCCTTGGTATGCAACTGGGCGGAGGATGTGGCTCCGGTACGCTCTTCACGGTCGGCGGCGGCTCAACACGAATGGTCGTCACGCTCGCGTTCTTCATCCTGGGTGGGCTGATCGCAACGTACCATTGGTCGTTCTGGCAGGCACTGCCGCGCCTTCCGGCCATCACGGTCGCACGCAGCCCCATCGGGCCTCCGGGTGCCATACTCCTCACCATCATGCTGCTTGCCGCGATCGCTTGGCAGGCGACGCGCATCGAGCGGCGCCGCCACGGCAGTCTCACCCACGGTGCGGCCCAAGGTTCGTTTCTCAGCGGTCCATGGTCTCCCCTTACCGGCGCGCTGGCGCTGACGGTGGTGGGGGTCCTCACCCTCCTCGTCCTCGGGCGGCCATGGGGCGTCACGTCGGGCCTGACGCTTTGGGGCGCTCAGATCGCCAACACCGTCGGTGTTCCCGTGGCCGATTGGGCGTACTGGACTAATGCCATGGGCGCCGTGGAGGCCCCGATCACCGCATCAAGCACCTCGGTCATGAACCTTGGCCTGATGGCCGGCGCATTTGTTGCTGCTGCGCTCGCCGGAAAGTTCGCGCCAAAGCTCAACCTATCGGCCCGCGACGTTGCCACCGCTGTCGCCGGCGGCCTTTTGATGGGCTACGGCGCGCGCATCGCCTTCGGCTGCAACATTGGCGCTCTCCTCGGCGGCATCGCATCGGGCAGCCTCCACGGCTGGGGTTGGCTCGTCTTTGCGGCAGGCGGCAGCGTTTTGGGCGTGCGCGTTCGCGAGGCCATCGGGATGGACCCGCCGCTCACCGCACAAAACCCCACACCGGCGCCAGCGTCTGGATGATCACCTCAATGCTGCCCCAGTCTGCCACCAAACGCCTTTGTGACTGGAGGCGCCGGTTCACCGCCCAACCTTCAGCGACACATTCTAAGGAGACATCCCAATGGCTTTCATCTCGCGAGCGCCCGCAGCGCTAGCCCTCATCGCCGCCGCAGCGCTGTCGTTCGTGCAGCCAGCCGTCGCACAGTCCGTCGTGACCGAGCGCGCAGGCTGGACCGTGATCCCAACGGACAAGGACTACCCCACCCTGCTCGACGATGCCCGGGCGGCGATCAAGGCCAACAAGATGGGCCTCGTCACCCAGGCCGGCCCCACTGAGGTCGCCAAGCAGCGCGGCGAAACCATCCCCGGCAACATGGTGCTGGGCGTGTTCCGCAACGACCTTGCAGTGACCATCATCCGCGCCGTTCCGGCGGCGATGATCGAACCGCCGGTACGCTTTATGGTGATGGAGGAGCCGGACGGAACCGCGAGCCTCTCTTACATCGCGCCGAGCACTGTCTTTGCGCCTTACGCCGATGAAGGTGGTGAAGCGCTGGCGGGCGCTGTCGCGACACTGGACGAGATCTTCGCCCAGATCGCCAACGACGCGACCAACTAGGCCATCGCAGCCCGCAGCGCCGCAAACGTTTGGCGCTGCTGGCCGTCTGCATCAAAGTTATCGGGCGAGAGCCACGTATCCATCGCGCGACCGATGGCCGGCCAATCACCATCGGTCATGCCGAACCATGCGGTGTCACGGTTCGCGCCTTTCACCACCATATGGTTGCGAAACATGCCCTCCGGCTGGAATCCAAACCGCACAGCCGCCGCTTTCGATGCCGCGTTGGCGTTATTGCACTTCCACTCGTAGCGCCGATAGCCGAGCTCTTCGAACAGGTAACGGCCCAGCAACAGCACCGCTTCCGTCGACCCTGGCGTGCGCCGCAGCCTCGGTGTGTGGATGATGTGCCCGACTTCGGCGACACCATGCCCAGGCTGGATGTTGAGAAGGCTCAAAAGCCCCACAGCGTCGCCGCTCGCATTGTCACAAACGGTGAAGAACAGCGGATCGCTGGATCGCGACTGCGCCTTCAGATGCGACAGGTAGGCGGGCAGCTCCTTGAACGGCCCATAGGGCAAGTAAGCCCACAACTCCCCATCCGGATCGCCGCTGCGGTGGGCGTCAAACATTGCTGGCCCGTGCGCCTGTGCGTCCAGCGGCTCAAGCGTCACGAAGCGCCCTGCCCGTCCCGCGCGCGCCGGCGCCTCGCAACCCGTCCAAAGCGAAAGATCGCCCATCACGCACCCATCAACCAATTCTTAACCATACCTGGAAACCATACGCGCGTGGAGGAACAGTCATGAACCTGGTCTCACGCATAGCAGCAGCACTCATCGTCACGTCTGCCATAGCGGCTCCATCGTGGGCGATTGCTCAGGCCAAAGTTCCCTTCCCGCCGATGGATGGGTTCATCGAACGGCCGGCTGACTACCAAGCGCTCCCCCTCACCCGGCCGTCAGTCGCAGAGACCGTGAGCCGAGAATGCCAGGCGCCGCATCCTGAGCTCGCCTGGGCCGCTCTGCCCCGGACCCGGCGCGAGGTGCCGCTTGCGACGATGGTCGGCCAGTTGGTCATGACGAGTTATGGGGGCGACAACGCCCGCGATGCGCAGGTTCTTGAAGCCGCCCAGGCCATCGCCCAATCCGAGATCGGCGGCGTTTTGGCGTTCCGGGACAACGTCGCCTCAGGCGCCGACATCGCAGCCATCAACTCACTGTTGGCGGGTGCCAAACCGGACCTGCCGCCCCTCATCGCCCTTGACCAGGAAGGCGGCAGGGTGGCGCGCATGCGCAGCCGCGATGGTGTGCCGACAACGCCCTCTGCTGCCAGGATCGGCCAGCGTTCGCTCACCACCGCTGTCGATGCATACACGGCCATGGCGAAGGCCCTCTCCAGCGCCGGCTTCAACGTCAACTTCGGGCCGGTCGTCGACCTCAACACCAACCCCAACAATCCCATCATCGGCGGTGTGGAGCGCAGCTACGGCGATGATCCCACCAAGGTCACTCGTTTTGGCCGTGCGTTCGTGAATGCCCACAAGGACGCCGACATGCTGTCCGCGCTCAAGCATTTTCCGGGGCACGGCAGCTCGGTCGGCGACAGCCACACCGGCCCAGTCAACATCACTGAGACTTGGACGCGCCGTGAGCTTTCACCCTTCGCGGCACTCACCGAGCGCAAGGGCGCTGACATGGTTATGGTGGGCCACCTCCTTTTGGACGCCATCGACCCCGGCCTGCCCACGTCCCTGTCGCCCAAGGCTATCAACGGATTGCTGCGGGATGCGCTGTGCTTCTCCGGGCTGGTGGTGAGCGATGACCTTTCCATGGGCGCCATCTCGCATCGCTGGTCCATCGCCCAAGCCGGTGAACTCTTTATCGCGGCGGGCGGCGACATCATCGTCTTCTCCGGCGATCCCGACGAGCGCGCCGATACGGTGAGAGCGCTCACACAGCGGATCGTTGAGCGCGCCGACACCGACCAGGAGTTTGCGGACCAGATCCGCTGGGCCTACGCCCGCGTTGTTCACAAGAAGCTCGACCTCGCAGAGGCCCGCCAACGCGACAAGCCGGGACCAGACGTGGTGGCATTCGCGGAGTAATCCCCCGGCGTCCGGCGCCGGAGCGAATCGGCTCTACCAGCGCTCCGAGCGCGCTGCGCCGGACAGTTCAGCCATGCGTCGGCGAGTTCCGCTCGCCAGGTTTTCCGGCGGCTCAGCCAGCGGAGCGATCAGGACGTCCGCAATTTCAGCACTCGCGCCGCGTAGTTGTTGATTGCGCAGCGGTGGGTGGTTCCGGCAAACGAAAAGCGCGACGTGGTCGCGCCGATTGAGCCCCACGTTGAAGTAGAGGCCCCAAAGCTCGGCGTCGCCTTGGACCGACAAGCCAGTCTCTTCCCTCGTCTCTCGAAGTGCAGCCTCACGCGCCGTCTCACCCGGGTCAACACCACCGCCTGGGAATTGCCAACGCGGCGCATAGCGCGGCTTCACAAGCAGCGTGCATCCGTCGTCGTCCACAATAAAGAGTTGGGCGCCAAGCGTCGCCGGCGGATGGATGATCCCGCGGACTCGGTGAATTAAACGCGGCAGCAGAGCGCTCATGGCCCACCGTCCGGAATGGCCAGCCCCTTGCGCGAAGGCACGCTGACATCGTGAGTGTGCAGATGGCCGACATCGTCACAATCGCCCACTTCTCAGATCTCCATCTCGGGCCGATCCCCCGCCCAAAGCCGTGGCAGCTTTTGAACAAGCGCATCTTTGGCTTCGTCAACTGGCACCGGCGGCGCCGCAGCGACGAAGGGATGGACCGGCTCGAAGCATTGGTCCGCGATGCGGCGACCATGGTCCCCGATGTCACGGTACTCACCGGCGACTTTGTGAACATCGCGCTGCCCCAAGAATTTGCCCAGGCCAGGCACTGGCTCGACGCGCGATTCGATCCAGCGCACACCATGGCCGTTCTCGGCAACCACGATGCCTACGTCCCAGGCGCGATCAATGCAGCGAGGACCACTTTCGCTGATTATCTGCGCGGCGACAACGGCGGCCCATTGCCGGTGCGACGGATCGGCGGCGCGGCACTCGTTGGCGTCAACAGCGCCGTTGCTCGGCCGCCTCACCTGTCGAGCGGACGCGTTGGACAGCAAGAGCGAGATGCGCTCCTGCACACGCTGGAACGCCTTGGCGACACCTTCAAAATCGTCTTGATTCACTACCCGCCAGATCAAGACCTCGCGCGCGGCCGCCGTGGTCTCGACGATTGCGAGGAAGTCCGGGAGGTGCTTGCCGCTGGTAATGCCAACTTGGTGTTGCATGGGCACAATCACCGGCCGTCGGCACGGACACTGACAACACGTGACGGGGAAGCGCTCATGGTTGGGGTGGAGAGTGGGTCATCGGATGGGTCGCACTACCCACCCGCAGCGTACAACATTTATCGCATCAACACCGGCGACGGCGCAGTGACGATGGAAAAGCGCACTGCAATCGCCGCGAACACGATCTCGAATGAGACGTTCAATTTTGCGCCACTCAACACAGCGTAGTCGCAGCGCTCACGAGCCCATCGCCATGGGCTTTACGCGCGGTAGTGCTGGACCTTTGTGGCGCGAAGCCCGGCCAAACCATGACGGTCGATCAAGGCGTTCCAGCTCAAAAACTCTTCGATGGTGAGCGTGTAGCGGTCACAGGCCTCGTCCATGGACAACAGCCCACCGCGCACTGCGGCGACCACTTCGGCTTTGCGGCGGATGACCCATCTCTTTGTATTGGTCGGCGGTAAATCAGCTAGTGTGAGCGGGGTCCCATCGGGGCCGATCACATAGCGGTAACGCGGCTGGACAGATTCGGTCATGGGCAACTCAACGCGGTACGCAACTCAACTGCGAAGAGTTATCCCCAACCGCGCTTAACGCCGCCTTACCGTGCTGCGCGCTTTGCGCCCGCCCGTTCGTCTTGCCGCAACGCGCCGACGCCATTAGCTACGCGGTATGGCCGAGATGAGCACCAACAGTCTGGATCTGCCGGGCAAGCCGTCCGATCACCGCGTGGTCGTGGCGATGTCAGGCGGCGTCGATTCGTCGGTCGTAGCCGCAATGCTCGCCGAAGAGGGCTTTCAGGTCGTCGGCATGACCATGCAGCTCTACGACCACGGCGCGGCCGTCTCGAAAAAGGGCGCCTGCTGCGCCGGCAGCGATATTCACGACGCAAGGGTCGTCGCCGACACCATCGGCATTCCCCACTACGTGATGAACTACGAGGATCGGTTCCGCGAGGGCGTGATTGAAGAGTTCGCGGCCGCTTACGCGCGGGGCGAAACGCCGGTCCCCTGCATCGCCTGCAACCAGACAGTCAAGTTCACCGACCTTCTGAGCGCTGCCCGCTCTCTGGGCGCATCAGCACTTGCCACAGGCCACTACGTCGCCTCTCGGATCGACGGTAACCGCCGGCGCCTCTACCGCCCACGCGATGATGCGCGGGACCAAAGCTACTTCTTGTTTGCGACCACCCGCGAGCAGCTCGAATTCGTCCGTTTCCCGCTGGGGGACCTTCCCAAAAGTGCCGTGCGCGAGGCCGCTGAACGGTATGACCTGTCGGTGGCAGGCAAAGCCGACAGCCAGGACATCTGCTTTGTCCCCCAGGGCCGCTACACCCGCATTGTGTCCGCGCTCCGGCCCGGCTCCGACGCGCCCGGTGAGATCGTCCATTTGGATGGCCGTGTCCTTGGCGAGCATCGGGGTCTCATCAACTACACCATCGGCCAGCGGCGCGGCCTCAATGTTGCTGTTGGTGAGGCGCTCTTCGTCGTCCGGCTTGAGCCTGACGCCAATCGCGTTGTCGTTGGCCCCCGCGATGCGTTGTCCACCAGCCGCATCGCCCTTCGCGACGCAAACTGGCTGGGCGACAGCCTCGACATTGGCGACAGCCAAGACGTGTGGGCGCGTGTGCGCTCCACCCGCGCCCCCGTCCCCGGCAAGGTGATCGCGCTGCCAGACGGGTTGGTAGTGGAGCTGGGGGTCCCCGAAGAGGGTGTCGCGCCGGGACAAGCCTGTGTTCTCTACAGCTCCGACCAGGCCAGGGCCGAGATTCTGGGCGGCGGTTTCATCGCCAAAACCGAGCCCACGTCGGCATCGACCCGTCGCCTCGCCGAAGCGCTCTAGCGACCCCTCAAACCGCAGGTAGGACGAAAGCCATGGCGAAACGCCCCGCGGCCGCTGTAGACGGGCAGGACGTCAAAAACGCTTACGCGCGCTGGGCCCCGGTATACGAGCTGATCGCATCGCCGACCGTCCCGGCCCGCAAGCTCGCGGCGAAGCGGGTCAATGCCATCGGCGGCCGCTTTCTGGAGGCGGGGGTCGGCTCCGGCTCGGCGCTCTCGCTGTACACCCGAAACGTGAGCCTCGTGGGCGTGGATCTCTCCCACGACATGCTGCGCATCGCGCGCAAACGCGCCGCGGCTATGCCCAACGTGGAGGCCATCATAGAAATGGACCTCATGCAGTTGGCCTTTCCCGATGGCCATTTTGACGGCGTCATCTGCATGTTCACCATCACGGCCGTGCCGGACGCCAAAGCTGTAATGGCGGAACTCGCACGCGTGACCCGACCGGGCGGCACCGTCATGATCGCGAGCCACTTCGAAGCAAACTCAGGGCCATGGAAGATCACCGATGGTATTCTGACGCCGTTCGCCAAGCGGCTTGGCTGGAACCCTTCTATGCCGCTGAACAAGGTGATGGGCGTCCCCGCACTGACGTTAGTGGAACAGACGCCCCTGCCCCCGGCCGGCCTCATCACGCTTTTGGTGTTCGAGAGACACGACTGAGCGTGTTGCGCCACACAGCCTAAAATTTCTCCAGAGAAAAATTCGCAGCAGTTCGGTATAGGATGGTGTGAGCTGACAGCGAGTCGGCGCAATTGAGACGGGAACCATCGGCGCAGCGCCATGACTCAATCCATGTTTGAGCGATACGGCGGTTTTGCTTCGGTCAGCAAGATCGTCATGACGTTTTATGACCGCCTGCTCGATGATGACGATGTCGGGGTCTACTTTGACGATATCGATCTTCCCCGTCTTGTGGACCACCAGACAAAGTTTATCGCGTCGGTCATGGGTGGCCCAGCCGCTTTCACTGACGAACATCTGCGCCGCGTGCACGCCAAACATAAGATCACCTCTGCCGATTTTGACCGCACCGCGCAGATCCTCGCCAGCGTTTTGCGAGAAGCAGGAATGGAGCCCGCCGACATCGAGGTGCTTGTTGAGGAAGTTCAGCGCTGCGCCCCCTTCATCGTAACAGAGCGGGCTTGAGCACTGTGCAGACCCTCGGACTCGATGCAAACGTGTTTCGCAGCTTGCTCGTTGAGGCGACCGGGGCTGGCCTCGCGCTGTTTTTGGAACCGGAGCTGACCTGCGCGTTTGCCAACAAGCGCTTCAGCACATGGTTTGACCGGCACCAGAGCGAGCCAGAAATCCGTGCCCAAGAGCTTTTGCCGGGGATCGACTTTGACCGCGCGATGGAGGTACTGGAAACCAACGATGTCTTCGTTGCCGAGCTATCGATCAAATTAAAACGGCGGCCGATGTCGCTGGTCGCGCGTATCCAACGGGAGACGCGCGGCGATGAGAGCTTCCTTTTGGTGGAACTGCAGAACAATACCAAGGTCAAAGAGCTCGAACACATGATCGAGTCGTATTCGGCGATGATCGAGCGTCAAAATCGTACATTGGCAAAAGAAAAAGAACGCGCCGAAAAGCTTCTGCTCAACATTATGCCACGCGCGGTCTACGACGAACTCAAAACGTTTGGTGTAACAACACCGCAGCGCTACGAAGAAGCATCGGTGCTGATGCTGGATTTCGTCGGCTTCGCGGCGCGGTCAATGGAGACCGATGCCAGCGAACTCGTCAGCGAACTGAACGACCTCTATACGAACTTCGACCGGATCGCCGAGCAGTTCGGCTGCGAACGGATCAAGACGACCGGCGATGCATATATGGCCGTGTCGGGGGTGCCGGAACCGACACCGGACCATGCGCACAATATTGCCAGGACAGCGCTTTTGTTCCGCCGGTACCTCCAGCGGCGCAATCAAAGCTCGCGTACCACGTGGGAGTTCCGCATGGGCGTCAGCACTGGTCCGGTGATCGGATCAGTCGTCG
Source organism: uncultured Paracoccaceae bacterium (assembly GCA_937884725.1). GTDB lineage: Bacteria > Pseudomonadota > Alphaproteobacteria > Rhizobiales > Amorphaceae > Acuticoccus. The sequence continues at coordinate 175 of CAKZYH010000305.1, read as the reverse complement.
GTGTCCAACGCTACGTGTATGACATCTTCGGCGTTGCGGTGAACGTCGCTTCGCGCTGTGAGGCGATGTCAGGCCCCATGGAGATCACCATGAGCCAGAGTACGGCCGATTTGATCAGCGATGCTTTCCGCGTCGAGCCGGCGGGTGAGTTCAGCCTGAAGGGGATCGGAAGCCT
>CAKZYH010000304.1 GCA_937884725.1 uncultured Paracoccaceae bacterium | reverse complement strand
TGTGGGTGGTTCTCTGCTTCAACGTGACCGCCGGTATCGGTGTGATCGGTGTGGCGAAAACCATGGTCAACGAGATCTTTTCCGATCTTGCGATCGTGACTGCAGCATTCGCAGGCACTTACGTCTTGATGATCTCGGTGTTCAACATGGTTGGCCGTTTCTTCTGGGCATCGACCTCCGATTACATCGGCCGTAAGAACACCTACCACTGCTTCTTCATACTGGGCACGATCCTTTACTGCTCCATCCCGTTCTGGGCCGGCATGGGCGGCGTGACTGCGCTGATCGGCTTCTACATCGCCACGATGATCATCTTCACCATGTATGGCGGCGGTTTCGCGACGATCCCGGCCTACCTGGCGGATATGTTCGGCACCATGCACGTGGGCGGCATCCACGGCCGGCTTCTGACGGCTTGGTCGACGGCCGGTGTACTTGGCCCCTTCGCCATCACGTATCTGCGGAACATGTCGAAGAACAATGCCATCAACGACCTGGTGGCCCAGATCGACCCGGCGACCTTTGCCCAAACCTACGGTGCTCCGGTCAGCCAGTTGGCAGAACTGGTCAAGGCTAAGACCGTGACGATCGCGAACCTGATGGAGATCGCGCCGGCTGGTACCGTCGATCCGACCGGCACGCTGTACAACACGACCATGTACGCCATGGCTGCTCTGCTGGTGATCGCGTTCTTCGCCAACCTGATGGTCCGTCCGGTGGCGAGCAAGCACCACGTGGAGAACACGCACACCGCCGACGGCAAGCGGGCCGTTCCGGCCGCTGCTCCTGCTAGCGGTGGCCTTCAGCCGGCCGAGTAATCGGCAAGCGCAGGCGGAGTTTTTACTTCGCCGAACCCATCGCCCCGCCGCTCACTATCGGCGGGGCTCCCCAAAACCCAGGCGCCGATATCGCGCCGTCAATGACAACGATCCCCGGCCGTTTGGACCAGAGGGAAACGGGAGGATGCTGCCATGGCCACGAAGGAATGCATCGGCAAAAGCTCTAAGGCGGCAGGCGGTTGGGGGGCTTTGAAAAGCGTCGGACGCCAGCTCATCGGCTCCGGCCAACCCGTTTCCGGCGCACGCACCATGCTGAGCGCCAACCAGCCAGACGGCTTTGACTGCCCTGGCTGCGCGTGGGGAGATCCGGAGCACGGCTCCTCATTCGAGTTTTGCGAAAACGGTGTGAAGGCAGTGGCTTGGGAAGCCACAAAAGCGCGGGTTACACCGGAGTTCTTCGCGACCCACTCCGTCAGCGAACTCAAAACTTGGTCGGACTATGATTTAGAGTACCAAGGACGACTGACGCATCCGGTGCGCTACAATCCCGCCACTGATCATTATGAAGAAGTGGAGTGGGACGAGGCGTTCGCCGAGATCGGTGCAGCGCTTAACGCGCTCGATAGCCCGAACTGCGCCGAATTCTACACGTCGGGGCGTGCCAGCAATGAAGCTGCGTTCCTCTACCAAATGTTTGTGCGGCTTTATGGGACGAACAACTTTCCCGATTGCTCTAACATGTGTCACGAGGCGAGCGGCGTCGCGCTGACAGAGTCCATTGGAATTGGCAAAGGGACGGTCCGGCTCGAAGACTTTCACGCTGCTGATGCAATCTTTGTGGTGGGACAAAACCCTGGCACGAACCACCCGCGAATGCTCGCTGATTTGCGCGCTGCGGTCGGTCGAGGGGCCAAGGTCGTCGTCCTCAACACTCTCAAAGAAAAGGGGCTTCACCGCTTCTCTGATCCTCAAAACAAGCTGGAGATGATCCGCGGTGGAAGCCTGCCAACGTCCACTGACTACTTTTGTCCGCGGCTGGGCGGCGACATGGCGGTGTTTCGTGGCATCGCCAAGACGGTGTTCGCGGCTGATGACATGGCCCGCGCTGAAGGCCGGCCGCCGATACTCGACGATGCGTTCATCGCCGAGCACAGCCATGGGATCGATGAATACCGCACCATAGTCGAAGCCACTGAGTGGAGCCTGATCGAAGATCAGTCTGGTATCTCAAGGGCTGAGATCGAATACATGGCCGATATTTATACGTCGGCCAAAAGTGTCATTACCACTTGGGCGATGGGGGTGACTCAGCACCGCCATTCGGTGGCGACGATCCGCGAAATTGCAAGCGTTATGTTCTTGCGCGGCAACGTGGGGCGCGAGGGGGCGGGGCTTTGTCCCGTCCGCGGCCACTCCAACGTCCAAGGTGACCGTACGGTGGGTATCAACGAAAAAGCGCCCAAGCCTCTCATCGACGCGATGGAGAAAGAGCTTGGTGTAGAGTTGCCCCGCGAGCCTGGGCACAACGTCATGCATGCGATCGGCGCGATGCTCGACCGGTCGGCGAAGGCTTTCATTGGCCTTGGTGGGAATTTTGCGCGCGCCGTGCCCGATAGCGCGCTGGTGGCGGAGGCCTTCGAGCGCCTTGAGCTCACGGTCAACGTTGCGACCAAGCTGAACCATGGGCATCTGATGCCGGGCACAAAGTCATTCATTCTGCCCTGCCTGGGCCGTACTGAGATGGACAAGAACTCACGAGGCGAAAAGCAGATCGTGACGGTCGAAGACTCCATGTCGATGGTGCACGGCTCCGGTGGGATCAACTTGCCTGCAGCCCCGACGATCCGCTCCGAGGTGCGCATTGTTGCTGGGATGGCGAAGGCCACCGTCGGCTCTGACGTTGTTGACTGGGATGGCTTGGCTGACGATCACGACCTCATCCGAGACATGATTGCCCGTGTGCTGCCGATCTACGGCGATTTTAACACTCAGGTGCGACAGCCACGCGGGTTTCGGCTCCGCAACGGCGCATCGTTCAGAGACTTTAAGACCACCACCGGCAAAGCAAACTTCGGCGTCTCCGACATCCCAAGCGCCACCGAGTGGCAGATGGCGCAGACGAAAGACGCAACGTTTATTCTACAGACGTTTCGCTCGCATGATCAGTACAACACCACGATCTACGGAATGGACGATCGATATCGCGGCATTTATGGCGCGCGCAATATTGTGTTCATGCATCCCGACGATATTGCGTCGCTAGGGCGTGAGCCACGCGATTCGGTGGATGTCATCGGCTGTCACGATGACGGCATTGAGCGGGTGGCGCGTGGATTTGTGCTGGTGGCGCATGACATTCCGCGTGGCTGCGTGGCGGGTTATTATCCCGAACTCAACTGCATCGTGCCGCACGAAACCTTTGGCGAGAAGAGTTTTACGCCGACGTCTAAATCGGTCACTGTCAGGTTTGAGCCGCACTGAGCGTGAGGGATGCTATGGCCGCGCGTCAGCAAGACAGCGCCAACGATGATCCCGCCGGCGACTTGGAAAGGTTGGTGCGAGCTTTGCTCGCCAAGAACCCGTCGTCTTTGGACGCAATCGCCGCGGGGGTGCTCGCCGCCAGCCATCTAGGTTTGGTGAACGATACGCGGACCTTCGCCCGAGAGTTGGGGTTAGCGCACGCACTGGTCATTCGTTCCGTTACCACGCTGTCTTCCGAGCTTGGCCTGATAACCGTTGATCGTCAGAGCGACCGCTCACAGCGGTTGCGCTATAGTCTGACAGCGAGCGGAAGGGCGATGGTGAGCAGCGCGCGACGATAAGGGGGACAGCGATGGATGCCTGTAGCCCCAGAAGGGCGCGGGAGCAGCACCGGGCCGTGGCGCGAACGCTTGATGGCACAACAATTGAGCGCACGCTCGCGCAGGAGGTGCCGGTCGCCGTCGTTTGTGATGGCTCAACCGCTGCGGTGATGCTCGCCACACCTCAGGATTTGGAAGACTTCGCTTTGGGCTTTGCTGTCAGCGAGGGTTTCATCTCCGATCCGGCCGACATTTTGAGCTTTGAGATTGCGGCACATGAGGCCGGCATAGAAGCGCGCTTTTGGCTGCATCGGGACGCGTCGGTGGCGCTCGCCTCACGGCGGCGGTCTATGGCGGGGCCGGTTGGATGTGGCCTTTGCGGGCTCGATAGTCTAGACGCGGCGGCCCGGCGGGTACCGCCGGTCAACGCTGCGCCGCTGGCGTTCTCGATGGCGGAGCTTATCGGCGCCACGACCGCGCTCAGGTCTCACCAACCGCTCCACGACGAGACCCGCGCGGTGCACGGGGCAGGCTTCTTGGTGCCTGGCGAAGGGATCGTCTTGGCCCGTGAGGACGTTGGCCGGCACAACGCGCTCGACAAGCTCATTGGTGGCTTGTTGCAGTCTGGCCGGCCGGTGCAGGAGGGCGCGCTGGTGATGACGTCGCGCATTTCGGTAGAGTTGGTTCAAAAAGCGGCGATGGTGGGTTGCGGTGTCATCGTGGCTGTATCGGCGCCGACGGCCTATGCGGTCTCTGTGGCTGAGGGCGCGGGTATAGCGCTTGTGCAGGCGCGCGGCGACGCGGTGCACGTGTTCACCCATCCGGAGCAAATCGCCGCTTTTCACGGAGGCCCGGTCTAGGTCACGCCCTCATAACTGGCGTGCTCTGCGTTGATCAAAAATCGTGCTGCACGCTCCGAAAGCTGAGGAAGGACATGCCAATGCATATTCGACGAAGATTTCGTCCGTGCAGGGCGATTTTTGTTCAACCCGGATGGCGAGGCGGCGCCGCACGCTGGCTGCGTTGCGAACCGTTGAAAACCTATCGGGTTTCCTGCCGTTCCGCGCCTTACCACCGCACAGCGCCGCCTCGCGCAGAGCACGCCAGTTATGAGGGCGTGACCTAATGCTGACTGGGGAGAACTTGCCGCCCTTTGGCTTCGTGTCTGCATCCCGCGCCGGCGAAAGCGATTCGCTTTTGTGCGATTTCGTTGACCGACTGCTGAGCCGCGGCGTGAGGGTGTGCGGCTGCGTTCAACGCAACCCGCTGCGACCGGGTGCGGACCGGTGCGATATGATCGTGACGGCACACCCTTCAAGAAACGAGTTCAAGATTTCCCAGGACCGCGGGCGTGAGGCGAAGGGATGCCGCCTCGATGCCGGTACATTGGAGCTGGTGGTGGCTGACGTGGAGGCGTCGTTGGCTCTGGGCGCTGATATCTTGGTGATTAACAAGTTCGGCAAGCATGAGGCGGATGGGCGAGGCTTTTGCCATGTTATCGGCCACGCGCTTGCCTTGGGAACGCCAGTGCTGATTGCAGTCGGCCAGATCAACCGCCAAGCATTCCTAGCCTTCGCCGATGGGTGTGCCAAAGAGATCGCGGCAGACGTGCATACTTTGATGGACTGGGCGGAGCGTTCGGTGCCAGCTTTGTAAGGGCGTTTCACCATACAGCAACTGTCCTGCAAAGCTTAGCCTTCGTCCTCCGAAGTGCACTTGAGCTTCAACTCCGTCCTATCCGGCCGCGGCGAACACGACCGGACGGCTCCGCAGTAACAGGTGCCTCAGAACGGTGAGATGCGGCAGCTCCACCACCATGCCAATGACGATAGCAGCGTAGATGAGTGGCTGATTTGGTAGGGCAACTGCCGTTATCCCCAGCATAAGCGGCGCATTGCGTGATGCGGTGGTCATGGTGAGTAGCGCATGCTGCTCGTAGGGCAGACCCGCTGTGCGCGATACAACTTTGCACACTATGAATACCAATAAAAAGAAGATGAATATTGCCGGGATCATTACTCCCAACACAGAAAGATGCTGCGCAATCGCACCAATGTTGGATGCTGCGACCTGAATGATCAGCAGTGATATGACGAATGGAATTGCGATCCCTACCCATCGAAGCAACAGGGCAAAGGTGGGTGGAGGCAGTAAATACGTGAGAGCGAAGCGGAGAATGAGAGCAATCGCAAACGGTAGGAGGATCCAATTGAATAGTGTCATGACTATGGTCGCCCCAGCGACAGAGGTCACGCTACCGGCGAAAACATGAAGGTAAACTGGGTAGAGCAGCAGCTGAGTGAGCATATTGATGGGCAAGAGCACCGCGCCCAAGGCTGTGTCGCCCTTTGCGAGTCGTGTGAAACCCAGAAACCAATCTGTACAGGGGGCCATGAAGTAAATGATCAGTCCAGTATAAAATAGGGGCTGACCAGACAGAAATAACGAAGCGATCGCAAAACCTATGGTTGGCACCACAACAAAATTCATTGTCCATGCAATGGCCAAAAAGCGTGGATTTTGGATTCCTCCACGAAGGTTGGCGAAGGAGACCTCGAAAATCGACAGCCCTACGAGGAGGAGGACAGTGTGGTCGACTCCGCCGCCCAAGCGGGCGCCTGCCGACGGAGAAATGTGCCCCACAATACCGCCCAGAGCGATGGCTGCTATGAGCAAGACCGTGGCGCCGACGCCTCCAATAAAGCGCGAGAGCACTTGTTCAGCAGCGTTCATCCAATCGCTGAGATGCATCATCACCTCCAGACCACGATCTGATCAGGTTGAAACAACCTGATCAGATGAAAACGCGGTCGCTCTTTAGTCTGGCGCATCATCTTTTCGATCTGACTGATTCAGTCAGATCGGATGATGCGCTAGCGCAGTTCGCCGGTCGGATCTCAACAAACGCAGTCCCCATCACAGCAGCTCACGTCATCTAGAAGCATGTTGTTCATGCGATAAACTTGCAATCCAGTAGTATCGAGACCCATCCTGCCCGCAATAGCTTGCGCAACGACGGCAAAGCGCTGGCGAAATTTGTAAATGAAGCAAAACAGGTGCTGTTCGTGTTTAACCTCCGGCCCCACAAGGAACAACCCTGGGAGTTCTGTAGATTCATCTTCCAACGTCAATCGCGGCGAGCCTTGGCCGTCGAAGGCAAACCACTCAGCAATAAGGGTCGTGCTGCCGGTGAACCCAGTGGCGAGGATCGGGGGCGACGAGGTCGTGAAAGAGTGACCCGTGCTCGTCAGCACGCGGATCTTTTCGCCGATCCGCTCTAACCCTAGGACGTCGGCATCGCTGGTCAGTTCAATGGAGTTGTTCTGCAACGCCGCAGAGAGCCGCTGTCGTGTATAGGGCGAGAGCGCCACGCTCGGATCAGCGCTGTCCACATTCCAGTTGGCTGATCGGGAAAGCAGCGTGACGGACTTACCGGCCGCAGCAAGCCCGATCGCGGCATCCACACCGCTTTCGTAGCCACCAATGACGATCACATCCTCGCCTGGGTGGTCTGACCAACGATGGGTGAGGCTGGAATGAACGCCAAGATCGGCGCCTGCGATGTCCCCATCGCTGGGATACTGAAACTGGCCGGCCGCCCAAATGACAAAACTCGCGTAGATCGGGCCGTCGCTGGTGTGCAGCATAAGGTCATCGCCATCAGGCTCTAACCCGTGGACATCGACGCCGCTGTTGACCGTCAATCCAAAGGCATCCGCAGCGCCTTCCAGATAGGTCGCATACTCGCTGCCGCTTGGATGCTCACTGCGGAGGGCAAAGGCCGGAGAGCTGTCGAAACTGATTGCGTTGAGATCGGTGAGCCCGAAGGCATTGCTGGGGAATGAGGGCGAAATGAAGCGCATGTCTTTGGGCCAAGCGCGAAATGACGCGCCGATCCTTTCGCGCTCTACAATACGCACGTCCGGAACGCCGAGGTCCGCCAAGACTCGAGCCATGCCCAAGCCGGCCGGACCCGCCCCGACTATGACAATGTTGGCCCGCATCTCGTTGGCTCGCGCGCCGTTTGAGCCACCTGTGGACACTAACCCGCCACTCACTTCAAACCTCGATATTGTCGCGCAAAAGAACAATTTCTAGCAAATCGCATCGCATCACTCATTTCTTTCGCGCAAAAACCTGCTGGCTCTTTTCAGAAGATCACGCGGAATTATTAAGGTTAGCTCTGTTGAAGTGATAGACAGCCACGTTGGATACATAATTCCGATCTGCCAGGCTTGTCCTACCCATTCAATCCGGCTGCCATTTTGTCCAGGCCAGCCTTGCCACATCACCGAACTCTGACGGTGCCAAATAGCGGTCATCGAACCGCCCTCCGCGCACTCCTTGAGCGTTATAATATAACATTCCATCAGCCGCCAGTGTCGATCAAACCACGCCTGCCTTGACCTTTGCATGATACCGAGGACCTGACCGAAAAGCAGGTAAAGCATTCGCATTACCGCTTCCCGCCTGCTGAACAATAAGTTACAAGTATTATCCACCTCATCCAACAATAGGCCTTTTGCCCGATCGATGCAGGCGCTCGATGGCACATCTCTCGCGAAATTTAATAATTATAATACAATAAATATTTGCTTTACTGAGAGTTTGTCTGTCGCTAGTCACTCGGCAAGCAGTATAGCGCTTGCGAGGAATTGTGTTACGCGACTTAAGCGTACGGTGCCTCTTCGGTTGCCTCACCCTGTTGGGCTTATCCATATTTGGCTTTGCGCTGTTGGCGATGTTGCCCGGCGACTTTGCCGAAGTGGTGCTCATCAACCAGATGGACGGGGAACTCCCGTCCGCCGAAACCCTTGCCAAATTCAAAGCCGACGAGGGGTTCGATGAACCGCTGCCGGTCCAGTACTTCGCCTGGCTAGCCGCCACGCTCAGAGGGAACTTGGGCGTCTCCTTCACAACCGGTGACCCGGTCACGGCGGAGCTTGGCCTACGCATGGTCGCCACCTTCCGCCTCGTCGGCCTTGCCTTCTGTCTTACCGTGCTCATGGGCGGGGCCTTAGGGGTGATTGCTGCCCTCAACCGCGGCTCGTTGCTCGACCGCCTTGTCACCGTCGTCGCCATATCGGGCATGTCGGTGCCCAACTTCTGGCAATCGCTGTTGTTTGTGCTCTTGTTCGCGCTGGTCCTCGGCTGGGCGCCGTCGTCGGGCTACGGGGGCTTCTCCCACGTGATCCTGCCCGCCACCGTCATCGCCACTGCATCCATGGGGCTGACGGCTCGATTTGTCCGCGCGAGCCTCATCGAGGCCCTCTCCGCCCCTCACGTGCGCACCGCCCTCGCCAAGGGCTTGTCGCCCCGCGCGACGCTGTTCTCACACGCGCTCCCAGCAGCGTTGCCGGGAATTCTCACGCTCCTCGGTCTGCAGGCAGCGCGCATGTTTGACGGCGCCATCGTGGTCGAAACGATCTTTGCATGGCCCGGCCTCGGCCGCCTGTTTGTGGATTCCATCCTCAACCGAGACTACCCGGTCCTTCAGGCGACCATCCTGGTGGTGGGCGCCACGTACATCCTCATCAACCTCGCGGTGGACTGCGCGGCCGCCGCCCTCGACCCGCGAATGCGCCGGGCGGTCTGACCGATGAGCCTCGTCGCCCCCCGCACCGCGCCAACGGCCGTTCAGCCCCGCCGCCCCACAGGGCTATCCGCCCTCACGGTGGTGGCGCTGTTTGCGGCGCTGGTGGTCGCCGGCCCATTCGCCGCGCCGTATGATCCGGCGGCAGCCGACTTTTTCAACCGCCTCGCCGCGCCATCGTTCGCTCACCCCCTGGGCACCGACCAGCTGGGGCGCGATGTACTGTCCCGCCTCCTCGCCGGACTGTGGACCACGCCTGTCGCCGCTGCCGCTGTAGTGGTGATCGCGCTCGCCACCGGCAGCGCAGTGGGCCTTGCCGCAGCAGTCATCGGCGGGCCGCTGGACTTAGTCGTGATGCGTCTCACCGAAGCGCTCCTCACGATCCCGGCACTCGCAGTCGCCCTCGCCATCGCAGGCGTCCTGGGCATCAACCTCAGCACCGTAGTCGTAAGCCTTGCTGTCGTGCATTCGGGCGAATACGCCCGGCTTGTCCGCAACGTTGCCATCGCAGAGGCAAGTGCCACCCACGTCCTGGCGGCCAAGGCGCTCGGTGCCTCACCGCTGCGCATTGCACTGCGGCACATCCTTCCAGGGCTGACACGGCCGGTGCTGTCGGTGGCAGCGTTCTCCTTCTCCTTCGCGGCCCTGTCCTTCGCTGGGCTCAGCTTTTTGGGGCTGGGCACACCTCCCGGTTCAGCCGAGTGGGGCGCGATGATTGCCGAAGCGCGAAGCCATATGCGCGCCCATCCGCACCTGGTGCTCGCCCCAGGCCTTGCCATCGTTGCGACGGTGCTCCTCGCCAACCTGGTGGGCGACGCCTTGGGCGACCGGCGAGCGCGGCCCTCAGCCCTCCTCTCTCCCCCTGTGACGCGAAAGGATAGACTATGACAATTCGCCCCATCCTCCTTGCCGCGGCCTTGGCCGTCGCAGCACCGGCACTTGCCCCCGCGCCAGCAATCGCCGATAGCGCTGCCGACAACAAAACCCTCGTCGTCGGCACCATGTGGGAGAGCCTGCCGCTCAATATGCGCGCTCGCCGCAGCCGCTTCTTCAACGAGAGCGAGATCCTCGATACCCTCATCAAGCTCGACTACGACATGAACCTCGTTCCGGGGCTCGCCACATCCTGGGAACGCACCGGGCCTGAAACCTTCGAGTTCACGTTGCGCGAGGGCGTCACGTTCCACGACGGGACACCCTTCGACGCGGAGGCCGCGAAGCTTTCACTGGAACGCGTGATTGCGCTGCTGCCCTACGCCGCCGGCCTGTTAAACGTCGCAAGCATCGAAGCCTCAGATCCTCAAACCCTCACGATCACCACCAACGAGCCCTTCGCCGCGCTCCCCAACCAGCTGACCGACGCCATCACCGGCATCTACGCGGCCTCATCCTTCGATGAGAACGGCGACTTCGTGCAGCCCGTCGGCACCGGCCCCTTCCGCTTTGTCGACTATGCCAAGCAGCAACAAACGGTGGTGGAGCGCTTTGACGATTATTGGGGCGATGCGCCGGCCTTTGAGCAGGTGATCTATCGGCATATTCCCGACCACAACGCACGCACCATCGCGCTGGAGACCGGCGAGATTGATATCTCCATCAACCCGCTCCCCGCTGATGTGGTGCGGCTCAAGGAAAGCGACTTCAAAGTCCTCGCCGAGCCGTCGGCTGGCCTCTACTACGGCTCATTCAACACCGCAGACGACCGGCCCACCGGCGATGTGCGGGTAAGGCGTGCCCTCGACCGACTGATTGACCGGAGCCTCATCGTGGAAGGTGCGCTCGATGGTGTGGGCATGCCAGCACGCTCCTTCTTCTCGCCCGCGTTTGACTGGGTGCCCGAAGGTGCCCCCGAAACACCCCTCGACCCCGACGGCGCAGCAGCACTTCTCACCGAAGCCGGCTACGAAAAGGTGGACGGCAGCTGGGTCAAGGACGGCGAACCGCTGACGCTGCGCATTCTCAGCTATTCCACCCGTACAGAAATGCCGCTCATCACCGACGCTCTATCGGCCCTGCTCGCCCGGGAAGGCATTGAAACCAGCGTGGAGCTGTTCACTTTCCCCGGCATGATGGAGTTCGTGCGCGCGGGCGACTACGACATCTCCATTGTGTTCTGGACGCCGGAGATGACAGGCCATCCTGACCTTCACCTAAAGTCCCAATTCACCACTGACGCCACCCTCAACTTCCAGAACTGGTCGAACGCTCAGTTCGATGCGCTGGTCAACAAGGGACGCGGCCTCGACCGCGGTGCAGAGTGGGATGAAACCTACGCGGAAGCGCTCCAAATCATGGCGGACGAAGCCATGGTGCTGCCCCTGGTGCACAAGGTCTACACCGCTGCCACCGCGCCCGACGTGCAGGGCTTCCGCGTTCACCCGTCCGGCTTCTTCTACGACTTCAAGTCCGTGGAGAAGGGCGCCGAGTGAGCCCTGAGGGTCTTACGCACTGCGTGTTCCTCAAAGCGATCAAAGGGGCCGGCGGTGATCTGCCGGCCGTTATCGACCGCTACCCCAGCGCGCGGGAAATCGACCACTATACCCTCCACGAATGCGATCTCAGCAGCGTGCGGGCGATCCTTCTGCCCGCACACCTAGACCAGCGCTACTTTGGCGAGATTGCCGGTGTGATCGCTGACTTCATCCAACGCGGCGGCCGCATTGTGTTCAACGGTCACGTGGCCTGGCCAATGCTCCCAGAGCTGCAGAAGTTCGTTCCGCTGCCGTCCAACAGTTTGCAAAATCTCATGGTCACCCGGCTCAGCTCCCACATGGTGTTCGAGGGGGTGACCGACGCCGACCTCACCTTTCGAAGAGGCGTTGCCGGGTTTTATGCCCGCGGGCACAACCCACCGCCCCCAGGCGCGCTGCTCATCAACGGCGTGGGACCAGAGCGCCTGCCATGCGACTGGGTGCTCACAAAGCCGAGCGGTGGCGAGATCCTGTGCCACGCGGGTAACGATCTGTGGATGTACATCGACGATCAGACCACGGCAGGCCGAATTGTGCCTCAGCTGATTGCCTGGGCGGGCCGGCCGTGAGCCGCATCCTGGCCGCCGTGGACGCAGGCACCTACTACCACCACGAAAGCTTGTACGGAGCGCGGTTTGCCGGGGCTTTCGATGCAGTGATCTACGCCCCTCACCTCCCTAATGCCGACCTCTCCTCCATCGACATTTTGTTGATCACCTGCCGCACCGACCCCGCAGTCTTGGCTCCAGCAGCGCAAAACCTTCAGCGCTTTGTGGCTGGTGGCGGCACGCTGGTCGCCATGGGCTCCACCGGACCCCACTCATGGCTGCCTGGCGTGTCGTGGACCGATACGCCCACAAACTTTTGGTGGTGGAAGGAGGGAGGCGAACTCGGCCTTATCGCCGCGTCACCGCACGACCGGTTCTTCGAGTACGTCCCCCTGAACAATGCCATCTGGCACCACCACGGCGCTTTTGCGCCACCGCCTGGTGCAGTGTCCTTGATCGAAGCTAGAGGGCTCGGCTCAGTGCTATATCTTGATCAGGTCAGCCTAGCGCCTGGCACACTGCTAATCACAGCACTTGATCCTTTTTACCATCACGGCAGCCATTTCATGCCCGCCACCACGCGTTTCATTTCGGGGTTTCTACCGTTTCTACGGGACGACCCACGCTTCGGGCGATGCCATTCGCCGCGCTAACGGGTTCTTGTTCCCACAGGCACCGAGCAACCCACATCAGCCCCCAGGGGAAGTCGTCGGCCGTGAGATACGGCTCTGAGGAGTCGAACGAGGAGGGCAATGGTGCGGCAGAAGCGGCACGAGGCTGAAGGTATTGTCACGACGTTGCCTTAGGCGGATGTACTGTCGGACCAGGGCCTGCATGGTGCCGATGCAATCCGTCAGGTCGGCGCCACCGCGCTAGAGCACTTTGATCCATCACGAGCATCTCATCGAGGTGCCATCGCCATTGAGTTGGGCGCATCCCTTCCACCCTGCGTTCGCGGTTGGAGGCCGCACACATTGGTCTGGACCGACTCCACCAGACCCGTATCATTTCGGGGCTGATTTCGATGCCGCGCTCGCGGCGAGGTCCTCCCCATTCCTGACTGAGAGGGGAAACCGGACATACATCATGTTGGCCAAGCAGGATGACCTCGAGTGATGTTTTGAACTAGCGACAAGGATTGCTCGTGCTCGTGCGCAGACGCTCCGGCCCGGCCTGTCCCCCTTCAAACGGAAGTTCCTCTTACAGTACCCGTAAGGCCAACCGGCCGAGAACACGGCGAGAAAGCGGGAGAGAACGAGTACACTGGCAGTCGCAGGTGGCGGAAGCGGTGCCGTCAGACGAATTCGAACCAGTCTCAGCTTAGCGAAAGCAAACCTGGTTATGCCGTGCAAAGTCCGCGCTATTGGGCGCGTCCGGCGTCGTGTTTCAAATTGACGTTCCTTCGGTTGTTGAAGTGATGCTCAAAGTTGAGGTGGTTGTGTACGCTGGAGCGAACTGCAGCCAACTCCTGCAAACTTCGCATGCAGCGGAACCGGAGCATCGCGCGCTCGCGTCTTCGCCAGGGGAAGATGGGAATTGTCCGCGCGATTGTTGGCCCTTTGGCCCGACGATTGATGGCGACCGGAAAGGCCGAGGTCGGCGATGGCGGCGATGCAGGAACGGAGCTTGTCGATGACGCTCGCCTCAGGTCGGCCATAGCGCTTCAACAGCCTCCGCAGCAACTTCAGGGCCGCACGCTCGTCCTGGCGCCTCGTAACCACCGCCTCCAGAACCTCGCCCTCGTGGAGCAGGTGCTCCACGTTCCTCAGCGAGCGGGGAAACAGGACAGGCATCGTGACGGCCAAGCGGATCACCTCGGGTGATGTTTTGAGATAGCGAACCGAACTGAGCCTACTCACCCTCTGACAAAACGGGCCAGCCTGCCCACCTTCAAGCGACAGTTGGCAGCTCCGCTGACACTACCCTCGGGTGATGTTTGAGATACCGAAAGGGATCACCCCTGATCGTGCTCAGACGCGACGGGCCGCCCCTCCCTTTTCAAGCGGCGGTGCCTTTGACAAGGCCTCACAGCGCAAACAACACCGCCGTCTCCGAATGTTCGATACAATCAAGCTCAGAATTGCAGGGGGCAGGACGCGCCGTCAGCCAACGCGAGTGGCTAGGAACTCAAAGTGCCACGTGCCGGACTTTGCGCCTTCGTTATCCACCAGCGAAAGCGTCTCGAAACCAGGGAACAGCGCAAGCAAATCCGCCGCACCGACAAAGAAATGCGGATGGCTTTTATCGCCCGGCGCACCAGGCTGCACAAAAGTGTCCTTCGCCACCTCGACCCCGCGGCCATAATCGTGCCGGCGCTTGGACAGCATCGTGATCAGCATGCGCCCGCCAGGCTTTGTGACCCGCGTCAGCTCAGCGGCGGTCTTGTGCACCACCAACGGATCGCCGTGATAAATCACGTTCCACGACAGCGTGAAGTCGAACGCGGCGTCGGCGAAGGGCAGGGCCGTCATCATGCCCTGGCGCGTGTTCACCGACACGCCGAGGGCGCCGGCGCGCCCGCGCAGCATCTCCAGGCCGTTGTCGCTGGCGTCGAGCGCGGTCGTCTCAAAGCCGAGTTGCGCCATCGCCAAAGCGTGACGGCCGACGCCGCACCCCACGTCGAGCGCGCTCACAGCGCCCGACAGCTTCGCCGCCGTCAGCGCATCGACCACCTGCGGGGCGGGTGTCTCCCACGCCGCGCGGCCCTCCTCAGTCGCCCAGGCCGCGTTCCATGCAATGTGCGCCGTGTCCGTCGTCATGATTACCCTCCATCGATCGCCGCACGACGCCATGCAGGCTGCGGATGTCATCGCAATGACACCTCAGTGTCATTGAACCGTTAGGCGCGCGATTTATCGCCAAGTCCCAACCGGGTGCACCGGCTTCTCGGAGGGATCACATGTTTCGTTCAATCTTGGCCGCCGCGTTCATCGCTGGCGCCACCGCCACCGCGTTCGCACAAGACGCTGACGTCGTCCTCGCCGTGACCGACGTTGAGGGCCTTGAGCAGCTCCAGCAAGAATTCGGCGCCGTGGAAGCTGCGCTGGAGGCATCCACCGGCCTCAGCGTGGAGCTCTTCCCGGTCTCCTCCCGCACCGCCGCCGTGGAAGCCATGAACTCCGGCCAGGTGAACTTCGTTTTGACCGGTCCGGCCGAATATGTGGTCATGAAAGAGCTGACAGACGCGCAAATCGTGGTCGCCTGGCAGCGGCCCGACTATTACGCGCAGATCGTCGCGTTGGCGGATAGCCCCATCAAGCGCGCCGCCGACGTTAAGGGTCAGAGCGTCTCGTTTGGCTCGGTCGGCTCCACGTCGCAACATCTTGGCCCGGCCCAGGCGCTCGCCGATCTGGGCCTTGAGTACGCCAACGACTACGACGCGCAGATCATTCGCCGCAACGTTGCCATCGAGGCGCTAATCCGCGGTGACATCGCGGCCGTCGGCATGAACCGCGGCCACCTGGAGCGCGCCCGCGCCGCCTATCCTGACGTCGCCTTTCGCGTTGTTGCCCGTGGTCCGGACCTGCCCAACGACATTCTGGTCGCCGCGCCGGATGTGCCCGCCAACGTCTTCGAGGCCGTGAAGACCGCGTTCGTCGACGACGGCGAGGCGATGATGGAAGCCGTGCTCGTCGGCGAAGACAATGACAAGTATGAGGGCGGCTTCTTCCTCTCCAGCGTCAACGATGCCGACTACGACTACGTGCGCGACATGTACCGCACCATCGGCGTGCCGAGCTTCTCGGCCTTCGTTGGCGACTAGATGAGCGCCGCGCTCCTCACGGCCGAGGGGCTCACGAAAGTTTATGGAGGCGGCGGGTCCGCCTCCAATGCTAGCACGGTGTGCGCGCTGGACGCCGTCTCGCTGGACATCCACGAGGCGGAGACGGTGGCGCTGATCGGCCCTAATGGTGCCGGCAAGTCGACGCTTTTGAAATCGCTGGTGGGTCTGTTGCCCACCTCTTCGGGCACAGTCAGCGCGCTGGGTGAGCGCTTTTCGGGTGAGCCGTCAGCGGCACAGCGCCATGCGATCCGGCGGCAGATCGGCTTTGTGTTTCAAGATCACGGCCTCGTCGGCCGCATGTCCGCGCTCACCAACGTGGTGCACGGATGGTTGGGACAGCCGGGCGGTTGGCGCGCCGTTCACCAATCAACTGCGCCGGCGGAGGCGCGGCAGCGCGCGCTAGCGGCCCTCGCCGATGTCCGCCTTACGGACAAGGCACGCGCGCGGGTTGATGAACTTTCCGGCGGGCAGGCGCAGCGGGTCGCCATCGCACGCGCAGTGATGCGAAAGCCGCGGCTCCTCATCGCCGACGAGCCGGCCGCCTCGTTGGATCCCGCCGCAGGACACGAGGTGATGCGCCGCTTTGTGGACCTCGCCAACGCGCGGGGGCTGACGCTCGTCTTCACCAGCCACGACATGGACCATGCGCTTAGCTACGCCGATCGGATCGTGGCGCTAAAGGCCGGCAAGCTCGCCTTCGACCGCAAGAGCACCGATGTGAGCCCGCAAACACTGCGGGACCTCTTCCATGGTTGACGCGACACGCAACGCTGAGATGGCGCGGGAGGCGGCAGGGTTCGCCCGCTTCGGCTCCGGCTCAGTGCTGCGCTTCGTGCTGTGGGTCAGCGTCGCCGCGCTGATCATCGCCGCCATGACGCCCGTCACCCCCTCGGCGGAGCGCATCGTGGAGGGCGGACCGCGGATCGCCAACCTCGTCAGCCGGATGCTCCCGCCCGACATGGACCCCCGCTTCCTCACGCGCATGGGCTGGCGCCTTTGGGAAACGCTTCAGATCGCCCTTGCTGGAACCGTGCTCGGCGTCATCCTATCGCTCCCCATCGCGTGGCTCTGCGCGCGTGGCGTGACGCCAGTGGCGGTTCTGGCGTTCCCCGCAAAAGCGCTGGTTTCACTCTTCCGCACCATCCCCGATCTCGTCTGGGCGCTGATCTTCGTGGTCTCCATCGGCCTTGGCGCGGTCGCAGGCACCATGACGATTATGGTCGACACCATCGGCTTCTGCGGCCGGTTCTTTGCTGAGGCCATGGAGGAGGCGGACAAAAAACCGCAAGACGCCCTGTCAGCCATGGGCGCGTCGAAGCTCCAGGTGCTCACCGCCGCCGTGATGCCGGACGCGATGCCGAGCCTGGTCAACACCGCCTTGTTTGCGCTCGAGAAGGCGGTGCGCTCGTCCGTTGTGCTCGGCCTAGTGGGCGCCGGCGGTATAGGGCAGGAGCTGAAGAGCGCGTTCGACCTGTTTCAGTATCAAAAGGCATCGACGATCATCCTGGCGATCTTCATCATCGTCCTCGCCATGGAGTGGCTCACCGACCGCCTCCGCCGCTC
>CAKZYH010000303.1 GCA_937884725.1 uncultured Paracoccaceae bacterium | reverse complement strand
AATGCGAACCACATCGACTACGGCCGCACCTGGGGGATGTTCCTGAAGGGTGAAGGCAGCTTCGTGTTCGACGAAGACACCAAAGAGCTATCGGATCTGACAGTTACGATCCCGGCCGACAGCGTGTTCTCGAACGACGACCGGCGGGACGGCCACCTGCGCTCCAACGACTTCCTGGGCGCTGAGGCCAACCCGCTCATCACGTTTGTGATGACCGATGCCACCCCCGCCACCGAAAACACCGGCACCATCACGGGCGACCTGACGCTGCGCGGCGTGACCAAGCCGGTGACGCTGGACGTAACGCTGAACAAAATCGGCCCCTACCCCTGGGGCAGCAACTACGTGTTGGGTGTTACCGCCACCACCACGATCATGCGCTCCGATTTTGGCATGACCTACGCGCTTGAGGGCAACCTGGTGGGCGATGACATCCCGCTGACCTTCGAGATTGAGGCGATCCGGGTGGAAGGCGAACCGTCCTAAGCCGGTCTCGGGCTTCACCGCTCAGCTCTAGCCGCGACGCACCGCTGCGCTGCGCGACTATCGTGTCTTCGATCGGTCGGGTTGATCCAACCTGACCGGCTCGCACGCTCAAGCTCACCCGTTCCCGCCGCCTTGTGAGCGGCGCTTTTGATTCAAAACTTTTGGTTGCCGCCCTTAGTATGAGCACGGAACTCGAAACCAAAACTGTCGCAAAGACGGAACCGCCGAAGAAGCAGAAGGTCATTCTGCTGAACGACGACTACACCCCGCGTGAGTTTGTCGTTGAGGTGCTGCAGGCGGTCTTCCGGATTGGTGGGCAAACTGCGTTTCGCATCATGCACACCGCCCACACCCAGGGCGCGTGCGTGGTGGCGGTGTACCCGGCGAACGTCGCCGAGACGAAATGCAACGAAGCCAACGACCTTTCAAAACACGCCGGCCATCCGCTTCAGTTCACCACCGAGCCGGAAGACTGAGCGCTACACCGTCAGAGGACGCGCACACCTTCCCGGTAGACAGCGCGCACGACCGGCACGCGACCATCGCCTGCCATGTGAACGCGCACGAGATCGGCGCGGCGCCCCTCGGCGATTTGCCCTCGGTCGTCGAGCTTCAGCGCAGCCGCCGGGCCAGATGTCACCGTGCCGATGGCGCGAGGCAGGTTCCACCCATCGCGCGTCGCAAGCATGAACGCGCCCTGCAGCATGGAGAAGGGGACGTAGTCGGACGACAAAATGTCGAGGTGGTCGATATCGGCCAGTTCGCTGGCTGAGATGTTGCCGGAGTGGGATCGGCCGCGCACCAAATTAGGCCCCCCCATGAGAATGGACATCCCCTCAGCCTTAGACGCTTCGGCGGCCTCGATCGTGGTCGGGAACTCCGCCAGCGCCACCCCATCGCGGACGGCCTCCGCCACATGCTCGGCGGTCGCGTCATCGTGGCTGGCGACCGTGATGCCGCGCTCGCGGGCCTCCGCTGCCAACGCGATGCGGTTAGCGTCAGACCATAAGCCGGCCCTCGCCTTACGGTCGTGGAAGTAGACATCAAACTGGGCGTCGGTCATGCCCAACTTATCTTGGTAGTATATCCTGTAGGCGTCGATCGAACGGAACTGACGCTGCCCTGGCGTGTGGTCCATCAAGGAAATTAGGGTGACCTCGGGGACGTCATCGAACAATCGAAAGCCATCCATCACCTGCGCGTCAGAGACCTCGCACCGCAAATGCAGCTTGTGTTCGGCACGTAGCCGGCCTTGGCGCTGGGCGGTCAGGATCGCCTCGCCCATATCGCGCGAATCTTCAGACGATAACGGCCCACCCTCGCTGCTGCCGATGCGAAGGCAGTCGAACACGGTCGTAATGCCGGATGCTGCGATCTGCGCATCGTGAGCCTGGAGCGCGGCCATCACGTCCCATCGGACCTTTGGCCGGGGCGCGACGTGGCCCTCAAAGTGATCGGTGTGAAGCTCGACCAAACCCGGGATGAGGTAGTCACCGCCAAGGTCGTCGCCCGCCGCAGCACCCTCAGCGACCGCGGCGATGACGCCGTTCTCCACCGCCACATGCCCCTCGATCACTTCCCCAGGAAGGACGACCTTGGCGTTAGCGAACACCGTCACGGCTTACTCCTCATGTCTGTCGGGGTATGTGGCGCCGCGGCAACGACGTGGAATGGGCCGCCCTCCTCGTCTTCCCGAAATAGTGCGAAGACAAGGTCCACCGGCTCTGAGACCACTTGGGCAAAGTGCGATTGGGCGCGAACCAGGACTGGGTCGACGTGATCGCCGTCCAAAGGACCGCTCAGCGTCATGTGAAAGGTGAAGCGCTCCTCCACGAGCGGGTAGCCCCACCTGTCGAGGAGTTCCAGCCCGCGCGCATCCAGTTGATCTGGCCGGCGGCGGGTCCGGTCAGTGTCGCTCAGCGGCGCACGCAGGGGTTCAAACGCTTCAAGCGCACGCATCGCTGCGGCCGCGATGGCGTCCTGTTCTGGCGCCACAAGCGCGATGAAACGCGACAGCTGCGCGACTTGAAGCTTTGCAGGGATCGGCGCTTCGTGCGCGGCAAAGGCGTCGAACGCCTCGATCAGTGCCCCCTCCATCGCCCCGTCACGGAGCCGAAACGGCGACCTCATCGTGCCATGAAAGCCGTACCGCGCTGGAATGTGGGCCTTCGCGTCGGCCGGCGCCTCGGGAGAGCGCGAGCCACCACCAAAGGCTGAGCGGCCAAGCCACGCTTCCGCTGCCAGCGCAAGTGGTGCATTGGCCGGCGGGGTAAGGTAGACCGCGTATCGCATGGTGATCGGACAATCCTGGGCGTTGCGGCGAGCGTGTACGACAGTTTTGTCTAAAGCGCACGACAGTTGGACGAGGTCATAACGGACATGCCCCACGCCTTTGCCGGTTTCGTGTTGGTGTGCGCTGCAGGCTGGATCATGTTAATCCGCGCCCACCATCACGTGCGGCCCGGCGAGAGGCTCATGCTGTTGGCGGCTTCTGCGTTCGTGCCGGCGGCGGCGCATGTACTGATCGCGGCGGACGGGCGCGCGGCTGACCCGGCGTTCGTGGTGCCCGTCATGCTGGCGGCCTATGCCATCGCCCTCGCCTTCATTATCGCAGCGCTTTGCCGAACCATCGCCCGCCCGCCAGGCCGCATTGCGATGATCTTGCTGGCCGTGTTCTGGCTGTCGCTTGCTGCGGCGGGTGGGGCGGCCACACAGAGCAGTGCGGCCACGCTGCTCCTGATCGTGGCGCTGGTGGCTGTCAGCGCCGGGACCGCCTTGCTGCTCGGACCGTTCTTGTCGGCCGCACGCATGGAGCACCCAGTGCGCCGCGCGATGCTGAACCGCGACGCGACCATCCTGGTGCTGCTCTGGTCGCCGCTTGGCGTGGTGTTGTTGCTCTCGCCGGCGGGGCTATCGCTCATCGGCACCGGCGGGGCATTACAGGGCCTCACCATAGCCAGCGTCATTGCGTGCGGTCTGTTCCCCCTTCTCGCCACCCGCGGAACCACTTCGCTGACCGCGGTCGCGGCGGCCGGTAGCGAGCGGGGCGACTTGCTGACGGTCGCGAAGCGGGCGGTGGCAGCCAACGCACCTCGGCCGACCATAGCGGCCCCACCGGCCGCGTCACAGCCGAAACGGCGCACCGCGCTGGTCTTCGACACGGGGGACATCGCCGCCGCTCCCCCCGTCGCGACGTCACCCCAGCCTTTTGCGCCGCACGAGCCTGCTGCGCCGCCCGAGCCAGCGCAGGAAACAGCCCTTGCTGATCAGCCGGGCGCGACTGACCCCGCAAGATCCAAGCCGGTGCGCGACGATGAGTTGGTGGAGGTGCTGGCCGTGGCGGTGGCAATCTTTTGCATAGACCGTCCGCCCCGGGTAATTCGGCGAGCCTCATCCGATTAAAGGCCCCGCGCTGCACGCCAGTGACTCAATCTTCCGCCGCAGGTCCTGGCTCGATCCAGCGCCACGCTGTGCGCTGCGAAATGTGGCTGTGATTTTTGGCACCGTTGGCCACGTGCGTGAGAAGCGGCTCGGTGTCCTGGCGCTTCAGGAACTGCCCCCCGGACACAAAATAGGGCCGCACGGACGCATCAAGCGGCGACAAGGTGACGGGCTGAACAATCGTCACCCCCACATCCAAACCCTCCGCAGAGGCATCGACGACGATGGCATCGCTCGTGGTCCCTTCAGTGGGTAGGTCCAGTTTGGTGAGGCGCGCAAAGGCCCAGCACTCCGCGTTGGCAGCGATCGTCTCGCGGACATTGGCCTTCGCGCCATCCAGCCCATCCTCACGGTGAAGTTGAAACGTGGCACCACTGATCTCGTCGGCGCTTTGATACAGGCAGAAGGGCTGGAATGTGTCCGCTTCGCTCATTGCGCTCAGCGTGTAGAGCGCATGCGCCATCGTGTGGCCGGCAATCTCCAGCGCTACAATCACCGCGTCGCGCTTCGCTTGCCCGTCTTGTTCATCCATCGCCCTGCCCCTTTCGCATTGTCTCGCCGAGACCATACGATGTCGCGCATGAACGACGCCTTCCTGCACCGGCTCGCGGCACGAAAAAATGGGCCCTCGCCAGTTGAGGCCCGTTCCGCGCGGACCAGCAGGACACCAACAAGACCGGCAATCGGCCGCGCAAGAGGGCACAATTGTTGCATGCACAGCGCAACTGATTTTTGGAGGACTTCATGCTGTTCCGCTCGCTTCTGACTGCGGTTGCACTCGCTGTCACGCCGGCTGTTGCCAGCGATCTGACGCCCGTCCGCTTCTCGCTGGACTGGAAGTTCGAGGGCCCGTCCGCACCGTTCTTCGTGGGCATCGACCAGGGCTTCTTCGAGGAAGAGGGCCTGGAGGTGACGATCGATTCAGGTGCCGGCTCCAGGGAGTCGATCCCTCGCGTTGCGACCGGCACGTATCCAATGGGCTTTGGCGACATCATCAGCCTGGTGAATTTTTTGGCTGAAACGCCCGATGCCAACGTCGCCGCCGTCTACATGGTCTACAACCGCCCGCCGTTCGCTGTGATTGGACGCAAAAGCCAGGGGATCACCGCAGACCCGGCCTCGCTGGAAGGCAAGACGCTCGGCGCACCGCCGCCCGATGCCGCGTTTGCGCAGTGGGACGCGTTCGTGGAGGCCTCCGGGATCGACACGTCTGGCATCACCATCGAAAGCGTTGGCTTCCCGGTGCGCGAACCGATGCTCGCCCAAGGCCGCGTCGACGCTGTGTTTGGCTTCGCCTTCTCGACCATCCTGAACCTCAAGGCCCAGGGCGTCGCGGATGAGGACATCGTGCCGATCTTCATGACCGACCACGGCCTCAGCCTTTATGGCAACGCCATCATGGTGAACACCGAGTGGGCTGAGGAGAACACTGAGGCTGTCGAGGGTTTCTTGCGGGCCTTCACCAAAGCGCTGAAGTTCACGGCAGAAAACCCGGAAGAGGCGGTGAAGAGCGTGATCGCACGCAACGAAATCGCGTCTGAAGCGGTGGAGCTTGAGCGACTGCAAATGGCGCTGTCGGACAACATTTTGACCGAGGAAGTCATGTCCGACGGCTTCGGCGGTGTGAACAGCGCACGGCTGGCGGAATCAATTGAGGAGCTGAAAACCACCTACGACATGGCCAATCCGCCAGCGCCCGACGCCGTGTTCGACGCCGGCTACCTGCCGCCTGCCGACACGCGGATGCCGCAATAATCGGCCGGGCGGACGCCTGATGTATGTCGATCTAAAAGGCGTCCGCCTGGAGTATCCGGCGGCCGAACCGCGGGGCGAGCCTGTGCTTGCCTTGGAAGAACTCACCATGGGCGTCGGCGAGGGAGAGTTCGCCGCCGTCGTGGGGCCGTCCGGCTGCGGCAAGTCCTCGCTGATGCGGCTTGCCACAGGCCTTCGCCGGCCGCAGGAGGGCGACATCTCCGTGGCGGGCGCACCCGTGACGGGGCCGTTGTCCATCACTGGGATGGCGTTTCAAAACCCATCGCTGCTGCCATGGCGCACCACGCTCGCCAACGTGATGCTGCCGCTGGAGATCGTGCGGCCCCATCGCGGCCGTCTGCGGCGCCACCGGGCTGAGTACGAACAACAGGCCGAAGATCTGTTGTCGCTCGTCGGCCTTGGCGGCTTCGGTTCGCGTTTTCCGTGGCAGCTGTCAGGCGGCATGCAACAGCGGGCCAACCTTTGCCGCGCGCTGATCCACGATCCCGTCCTCCTCATGCTCGACGAGCCGTTTGGCGCGCTCGACGCCTTCACCCGCGAAGAGCTTTGGCAGGTGATGGCGGACCTTCATGCCGCCAAGAAATTCACCGTCATCCTGGTGACCCACGATCTGCGCGAAGCGGTGTATCTGGCCGACAAGGTGTTTGTGATGTCCGCGCGCCCCGGCAAAATCATCGCTGAACGCAAGGTACCGTTCGAGCGACCAAGACCCATGGACCTCATTTACGAGCGCGAGTTTGTCGATCTGGTGCAGGACCTACGCGGTCTGATTGCGGACGCGCGTTCCGGCACCGGCGCTGGGCAGCGGGCGGCAGCATGATGCGCCATGCCCCTATCCTCGCTGTGCTCGCGCTGGCGACCGGCGGCGCCGCTGCGCACGATCTCGGTATTCCCGCCGGCGTCACCATGTCGTGCGAATCGGAGCCACGGCCTGTGTTTGCCAAGATCCAGCTGTCCGACGAGGGCCGAGCGCACCCCACCGAAGGGCCATTGATGCACGCGACGTTGTTTGATGGCGTCGGCGCAGTGGTGCCGCACGTCGCCATCTACTCCCACTACTTCATGAACTGCCGCGTCACCGACCGCGCGCCTCCGGTTCCCGAAGGGTTCGAGCCCGCGTTCGAAGCCTGGCTCGACAACGGCGCCTCACCCATCTTGAACGCCGAGCCAGCAGAGATTTTCCGCGAGCAAGCGGGGTCGCCGCCATCATGACCGCGACGCGATACGGCCGCACCGATCGGCCTGCCGATGAGCGCCGAAGGTGGCCCCTGTGTGGCTGACCTCTGAACGCGCCGCACCCGCGATCTACACCATCGCGCTTCTCGTGTTTTGGGAGGCGGCGGTGTGGATCGGCAACATGCCGACCTACATTCTCCCCGCCCCCACAGTGATCGCCGGCGCAATCGTCCAGTATTGGGGGCCGATCTGGAAAAACTCGCTGGTGACGCTCTGGACGACGCTGGCGGGGTTTGGTCTCGCCGTCGTCGGCGGCCTTGCGCTTGGGCTTCTCGTCGGCTGGTCGAAGTCGATCTACGCGGGGCTCTACCCACTGATGGTCGGCTTCAACTCAATTCCGAAGGTTGCAGTGGTGCCGATCCTGGTGATTTGGTTCGGCATCGGTGTTGTTCCGGCGATCATCACCGCGTTCCTGATCGCCTTCTTTCCCGTCGTGGTGAACGTCGCCACGGGCCTTGCGACCATCGAGCCCGAAACCGAGGACGTGTTGCGCGCGCTTGGCGCGTCGAAGTGGGATGTCATGACCAAGATCGGCATCCCCCGCGCCCTGCCATACTTCTTCGGCTCACTGAAAGTGGCGATTACGCTGGCGTTTGTGGGGTCCGTTGTGTCGGAGACCATCGCCGCCAACGCGGGGCTCGGGCACATGATGCTCGCCGCACAAAGCCAGTTCAATGTGCCGCTGGTGTTTGCCGGGCTGGTGATGCTCGCGATTGAGGGGATCGTGATGTACGCGATCATGGCGGAGATCGAGAAGCGCACCACGGGCTGGGCGCGCCGTTCGGGCCAAACCTGATGAGCCTCACCACGCACGTTCTGGACCTCACGCACGGCACCCCGGCCGCTGGCATCAGCGTGACGTTGGACGGTCCGCTGGGGCAGCGCAGCGGCATCACCAACTCAGACGGGCGGCTCGATGCCCCGCTCATTGCCAAGGGTGAGGCGGTGCCTGGCGCCTATGTCTTGTCGTTCGCAGTGGCGGCGTATTTTCGCGGCAAGGGCGTTGCCCTGCCAGATCCGCCGTTCATCGACGTGGTGCCGATCCACTTCGGGATCAGCGATCCCGACGCCCATTATCACGTGCCGCTTCTGGTCTCGCCGTTCGGATTCAGCACCTACCGCGGCAGCTAGTTTCCCGGTGGTCCGTTGCGCTTACGGCGAATGGGCATAGAATTTGCGGCCGAGTGTAGAGTGTTTGTGGGAGGGCCGGCGCGTGAATGCCATCCAGTTGCGTCTGAACGGCAAAGACCGGCGCATTGATGGCGTTGCTCCGACGACGATGCTGCTCGATTGGCTGCGCGGCGAAGGACTGACCGGCACAAAGGAAGGCTGCGCTGAAGGCGACTGCGGCGCCTGCACAGTGGCGGTGCGGCGGCACGGGAAGCCGGCGGCTGCGCTCAACGCGTGCATTATGCCGATCGCCCTCGCCCACGGCGCCCATGTGACGACGGTCGAGGCGGCGGATCACCCGATCAAAGGCGCGCTAGTGGAGTATCATGGGTCGCAGTGCGGCTTTTGCACGCCGGGCATTGTGATGACCATCGCGGCACTGCCGGCCGACGCCCCCACAGACCGGTGCTCCCTGGAGGACGCGCTCGCCGGCAACCTATGCCGCTGCACGGGGTACGGGCCGATTTTGGCTGCGGCTGCAGATGCCATCTCGGCCGCGCCCTCTCCCCCGGATGCGCCGCCCGAGGTGGGGTCTCTCGATATGACCGCGAACGGTGTGCGCTTTCGCTGCCCGGCGACTGAGGACGAATTTGCGCAGGCGCTGGCCGAATCCCCGGACGCACGGATTATTGCCGGCGCCACAGACGTCGGGCTGTGGATGACCAAGCACCTCTACGAGGCGGCCGAATTTATCTCGATTGCCGGCGTGGGGTGTTTATCGTCCATCGAGGATGATGGCGAGACGCTTACCATCGGTGCGGCGGTCACCCACGCCGACTTTATGGCCGCCATCCATGGCAAGGCGCCTGGTGTCAGCGAACTGATGCGCCGCTTTGCCGGGCCGCAGGTGCGCGCTGCGGGTACGGTTTGCGGCAACATCGCCAACGGGTCGCCCATCGGTGACCTGCCGCCTGCATTGATCGCGGCGGGCGCGACCGTCGAGATCGCATCCGCAACAGGGCAGCGCGTGCTGCCGCTGGAAGACTTCTTCATTGCCTACGGGCAGCAAGACCGGGCAGCCGGCGAGTATGTGCGGGCGCTTCACGTGCCGTGGGGCGGCCTTTGCGCAGTCAGCTGCCACAAGGTTTCGAAACGGTTCGACAGCGATATCTCCGCCGTCATGGCGGCCTTCAACGTCACGCTGGATGGTGGGCGGGTCAGCGCGGCAGGCATCGCGTTTGGCGGAATGGCAGAGACACCCAAGCGGGCGTCCCACGCTGAGGCAGCGCTGCTGGGGCAACCCTACACACCAGAGGGCGTAGCCGGCGCTATCGCAGCGCTGGCCGACGATTTCGCGCCACTCACCGACCTTCGCGCGAGCGCCGAATACCGGCTGAAAGTCGCGGGTAACCTGTTTATCCGGGACGCTATCGAGCGTGGCGACCCGGCGGTCCGCACGCGCCTCGCCGGACGGGCAGCGGCGTGATGGACGAGGCGTTCCCCGCCCCTCCCGCGACGGTCGAGGCGCGCCGGGATAGTCCTTCCCCGCCCCCGCCGCGCAGCCACGGGGAAAGCCACAAACCCCATCGTCACGACAGTGCGCACAAGCACGTCTCCGGGACCGCGACCTACACCGACGATGTCCCCGAACCACCGGGCACGCTCCACCTTCAGATCGCCTATGCTCCACTCGCGAGGGGGCGCATCGAGGGGACGCTTGCTGCGGTCCGGGCCGTTCCGGGGGTTGTCGCGATCCTCGATGGCACCACGGTGCCTGGGGAGAACAACATCGGCCCAGTTCGCCACGATGAGCCGCTGTTCGCCTTTGCGGGCGGCTCCGCACAGATCGAATACCACGGCCAGCCACTGTTTGCCGTTGTGGCCACCACCCGTGACGCCGCACGCCGCGCCGCCCACGCGTTCAAGCCGAGCGCCACACACGCCCAGACGCCGGTCATCACCATCGCCGACGCCATAGCGGCTGGCACGACGGTCGAGGAGCCCTACCGGATGGCGAAGGGCGACGCGGCAGCCGCCATCGCCGCTGCTCCGCGGCGGGTGTCGGGAACCATGGACATCGGCGGGCAGGAGCACTTTTCGCTGGAGGGCAACGTCGCCCTCGCCCTCCCCGGCGAAGACGATGACGTTCATGTCTATTCGTCCAACCAGCACCCTTCCGAATGCCAGGAAGTGGTGGCGCGGGTTTTGGGCGTTCCTGCCCACGCAGTGACCATTGAGGTGAGGCGCCTGGGGGGCGGCTTCGGGGGCAAGGAGACGCAGGGCAATCTCGCCGCCGCAGCAGCAGCGCTGGCGGCCAAGGCGCTCGGCAAGCCCGTCAAATGCCGGTTTGACCGGGACGATGATTTCATCATCAGCGGCAAGCGGCACGAGTTTTTGATCGAGTACGAGGCCGGGTTTGACGAGGCCGGCACGCTCCTGGGCGTGCGCTTTGTCCAGCACGCCCGCTGCGGCTGGTCGCTGGATCTGTCGCGCGGGATCTGCGACCGGGCGATGTTTCACGCTGACAACGCATACGCCATTCCGGCGCTGGAGGTGATTTCCCATCGGTGGCGCACCAACACGTGCTCCAACACTGCCTTCCGCGGCTTTGGCGGCCCCCAGGGAATGGTGGGGATTGAGCGCGTGCTGGAGCATGTGGCGCACGATCTGGGCGCCGATCCGCTGGCGGTGCGGCAACGCAACCTTTACCGCCCCAGCCAGCCGGCGCGCGTGCGAACGACGCACTATGGCATGGTCGTTGAGGACGCGGTGATTGATCGGATCGTGGACGACCTTGTCGTCTCGTCCGACTATCTCGCCCGGCGGGAGGCTATCGCGGCCGACAACGCCACCTCGCCGATCATCAAGCGCGGAATTGCGCTGACACCGGTCAAGTTTGGCATCTCGTTCACCACCACCTTCCTGAACCAGGCCGGAGCGTTAGTGCACGTCTACAAGGACGGCTCGGTGATGCTGAACCATGGCGGCATCGAGATGGGCCAGGGCGTTTATGTGAAGGTCGCGCAGGTGGCGGCGGACGCGTTTGGTCTGCCACTGTCGGCGGTAAAGATCACGGCGACGCGGACCGATAAGGTGCCCAACACGTCAGCCACTGCGGCCTCCTCGGGCGCCGACATGAACGGTATGGCGGCGCAAAACGCGTGCGAGACGATCCGGGACCGGCTCGTCGCATTCATGGCGAAGCGCGAGGGTTGCGCGGCGGAGGCGGTGGCGTTTGCGGACGGGCACGTGCACACACCGGGCAAGTCAGTGCCCTTCGCCGAGGTGGTGCATGCCGCTTACCTTGCGCGGATCAGCTTGTCGGCCAGCGGCTACTACGCGACGCCGAAAATCCACTGGGACAGGGAGCGCGCGCACGGTCGCCCATTCTATTATTTTGCCTACGGAGCGGCAGTAACTGAGGCGGCCATCGATACTTTGACAGGCGAAGCGCGCCTTTTGCGGGCTGACATTCTCCATGATGCGGGCCGCTCACTGAACCCCGCGGTTGATCTGGGGCAGATCGAGGGTGGCTATGTGCAGGGGGCGGGCTGGCTGATGTGCGAAGAGCTGGTGTGGTCGCCGGACGGGCGGCTCGCGACCCATGCGCCGGCCACCTACAAGATCCCGTGCGCGTCGGACCGGCCGATGGACATGCGCGTTGCGATTTGGGGGCCGGGGCAAAACCGCGAGCTCACCGTCAAGCGCTCCAAGGCGGTGGGCGAACCGCCGCTGATGCTGGCGATTTCGGCCCACCAAGCAATTGGTGCTGCGATCGCGTCGGTGCGGAACGACTTTCATCAGCTGGACGCCCCCGCCACGCCAGAGCGCATTCTCGCCGCCCTCGACGGTTAGCCCATGCCGACACTGGCGGACCTTCGAACCCTCGCCGCAGCAGGCCCGGTCGCAGTCGCCGTTGTGCAAGCTGTGAAGGGCTCGGCCCCGCGCGAGGAAGGCGCGTGGATGGCAATCACTTCAAGCGGGATCCTAGGGACGGTTGGCGGTGGCGAGGCCGAACTACGCGCGATCAAAGCGGCGCGACAGCTTCTCGCCGAGCACCGATCCCGGGAGACGCTCGCGCTGCCGCTCGGGCCTGAGCTCGATCAATGCTGTGGCGGGCACATGACAGTGGAAATCGCCGTCGTTGATGGGGCGGTCGGAGCTGCTCAGCCGCTTTGGGACGGCGGGCCGGTCCTCAACGATCCATTGAACGCGCCAGTGATTGTCTACGGGGCCGGCCATGTGGGCGCTGCGCTGGTCACCGCGCTGGCGCCGCTGCCGTTTTCGGTCAACTGGGTCGACGGCCGCCACGAGAGCGAGTGGGCAGCGTCCGCGCCGATACCCTGTCAGCGATTGGCGATCCCGGCGCCGGCCGCCGCCGCCGCGCCAGACGATGCCATTCACGTGGTCCTCACCCACAGCCATGCCTTGGACCTTGAGATCGTCGCCACGATCCTTGCCAGGCCCCATCGTTTTTGCGGTTTGATCGGCTCAGCGACGAAACGTTCTGTCTTCACAAGCCGCCTCAGGGAACGCGGCATCGCCACCGACACCCTCACCTGCCCCATCGGCTTACCCGGCATTGAGGGAAAAGCCCCGGCCATCATCGCTGCGTCTGCAGCCGCACAGCTCCTCTCACTGTAACGCTACACAGCACCGACGCCCTTCGTGTCCGAGCATCGCGGCCCGTCGGGAGCCTGTTCCACGGAGCCGGTCGTCGCTGATGCCCGGAAGGAGCCATTGGTGGTGCGCGCACAAGGGCGAAGAGCTTTAGCGTCCCTTGTGTGTGTGCCGCCGATGGCTCAGGGCATCAATCAGCGATGACTGGCTTTGTGGGACAGGCGGGGCCTCTGATCCATGGTGAGGTCCGAGCCCCTACCGTTTCAGCCAGGCCGCTAAGACGGCGCGCTCGTCGTCAGTCATTCCGGTGACATTCCCCAGAGGCATCGCCTGCGTCGCCACGGACTGCGCGTAAATCTGGTCCGCATAGCGGCGCATCAGTTCGGGCGTGTGCAGCGCGACGCCACCCGGCGCGACGGGAATGCCGGCGAATGTCGGGGTGTCGTGATGGCACGCGGCGCATCGGGCTTCGACGATTTCGAACGCCAGCGCGTCGAGGCGTTCGTTGACCTCAACTGTGCCATCGATGGAGGCCGACGCCGTTTGGACGGGAGCGACGCTGGAGACGGGGATCATGGCAAATGCGATGATGGCGGCCGCGAGCGCGGCGGCTGACGGCCACTGCCAGGCGATTTGCGCGCCCTTTGCGCCGGTCTCGTACGTGTTGAACCAGTGCCGCACGACCGCGCCCATGATGAGGACCAGCGCCACCAGCGCCCAGCCTTGGGGATGTCCAAACACCACGGGGTAGTGGTTGGACAGCATGAGGAAGATGACCGGGAGCGTCAGGTAGTTGTTGTGGGTCGAGCGGAGCTTCGCGATCTGGCCATACTTCGGGTCCGGCGTGCGGCCGGCGATGAGGTCCGCGACCACGATTTTCTGGTTGGGGATGATGATGAGGAAGACGTTTCCGGTCATCGCCGTCGCCATCATCGCGCCGGTTTGTAGGAATGCGGCGCGGCCTGAAAAGACCAGGCCGTAGGCGTAGGCCGTCAGCGTGATGAGGGCGAAGAGCACCGCAAAAAGGACCATCGGCTGGCGCGCCAGGGGCGAGCGGCAAAGGAGGTCGTAAACGAACCAGCCGCCCACGAGGCCGCCAGCGGAAAGCGCGATCCCCTGCCAGGCCGAGAGGTCGGCCTTGGCGGGATCGAGGAGGTAAAGCTCAGCGCCCCACCAATAGACGACAGCGAGCAGCACCGCACCGGTCAGCCACGTGGCGTAGCTTTCCCATTTGAACCAGTGGAGGTCGTTGGGCATCGCCTCGGGTGCAACGAGGTATTTTTGGGTGTGGTAGAAGCCGCCGCCGTGGACTGTCCAGTTCTCACCCTTCACGCTGTCGGGCATGTTGGCGCGGCGTTTGAGCGTTGCGTCGAGCCACATGAAGTAGAACGACGAGCCGATCCACGAGATCCCCGCCACGACGTGCGCCCAGCGGACAAACATGGCGATAAAGTCTTGCACGCTGGCTCCGCTGCTCCGTTGTTTACGCCGTGTGGGCGAGCGCCGTTGGGGCCCTGCAAGAGGCTCGCCATGGGGCGCCGCACTTTCTCATCATTCTTATCAGAATTTCTTGGCTACAGGAGCGGAGATTGCGGCGGCTGCGGCCATCTGCACTGTTAGGCGAGGGCCGGAGGATGAGCTTTGAACCGAGATCAGTATATCGAGCGCTATGGCGCGATTTACGAGCACTCGCCGTGGGTGCCGCAGCGTGCCTATGACGGTGGGATTGACCCGACCGGTGATCCCAAAGACGCGTTTTGCAGGATTGTCGATCGTGCTGGTCGTGAGGCGCAGCTTGCTCTGCTGCGTGCTCACCCGGACCTGGCAGGCCGGCTCGGAACGCTGACGGAGCATTCCAAGGCCGAGCAAGCCGGCGCCGGCCTTGATGCTTGCTCGCCGGAGGAGTTTGCCGAATTTCAAGCGCTCAACACCCGCTATCGCGACGCGTTCGGGCACCCGTTCATCATTGCGGTGAAGGGCCTTGGGCGAGCCGAGATCTTGGACGCGTTCCGGCAGCGGGTGGAGAACAGCGCCGATGCTGAGCGGGCGACTGCGCTTGCCGAAGTCCACAAAATTGCCGGCCACAGGCTCGCAGCGATGCATGACAAACCGCCGGTCACGCGCACCGAGGTTGATGCCGACGCGCTCGCAGGGCTGGTCACGGGGGCGCTACGCAATGCGGGTGCGGATGAGGCCAATGCAGCGGCCGTGTGCCGGACGGTGATGGCGGCGGAGCGGGACGGATCCGAATCGCACGGTGTCTTTCGCATCCCCGGCTACTGTAAGGGCCTCACCAACGGCGTTGCGAATGGGCGGGCGGTGCCACGGCGGGTGGCCGCCAACGGCGCAACCATCGTTTGGGACGGCGACGGCGGCTACACGCCAACCACCTATGAGCAAGCCCTGCCGGACCTAGCCGATACCGCGCTCGATGAAGGGGTAGCAGTGCTTGGCGTGCGCAACTCGTTTCACTTTGCAGCCATGTGGCCTGAGGTAGAGTTTTTGGCCGAGCGCGGGCTCGTGGGCCTCGCGGCGACAGCGAACTTTCCCTACCTCGCACCCGCCGGGGGAACCTCCCCGATCCTCGGCACAAATCCGATGGCCTTCGCCTACCCCAACCCTGACGGGACGCCGTTTGTTTTTGATTTCGCAACGTCTGCGATGGCGCGGGGGGACGTGATGCTCGCCGCACGCGACGGGCATGCGTTGCCACCTGGCTCCGGTGTCGATGGCGAGGGGAACCCGACCACCGATCCCGCAAAAGTCCTTGAAGGCGCGCAACTGCCCTTTGGCGGGCACAAGGGCTCGGCGCTTGCGATAATGGTGGAGCTTCTCGCGGGCGGCGTCGTGGGCGATATCTTTAGCGACGAGGCCGGGCTGAAGGGCGACGCCAGCGGCGTGCCGCCAGGAGGCGTGTTCGTGCTGGCCATATCGCCCACCATGATCGGCGGCGAGGAGACGATCGCGAACGCCAGCGCGTTTCTAGAGCGGCTCGGCACTCAGCCGGGTGTTCGCCTGCCGGGCCAGCGCCGCCACCGCAACCGCGCGGAGGGCAAGCCTTTGCGCGTTCAGACAAGCCTTCTCACAACGCTGAAGGAGTTGGCGGGCAGCTAGCGAAGCGCAGCCACGGTGTTTAGCGGCCGATCCGCTCCCGCACAGCCTGGACGACGGCGCCGGCTGTGATGCCGAAATGCTCATACAGCGCTTTGTAGGGGCCAGACGCGCCGAAGCTATCCATGCCGATGAAGATGCCGTCGGTGCCGATGATCTCGTCCCAGCCGAACCGGACCGCGGCCTCCACCGCGACTTTGACCGGCGCTTTTCCGATCATCATCTCGCGGTAGTCAGGGTCGGCAGCGCGGAAGAGCTCCATGGACGGGATGCTGACCACCTCAGCCGCGATCTCAAACGTCGCCAACTGCTCGGCCGCCGCCATGGCGATCTCAACCTCAGAGCCGGTGGCGAAGATAGTGGCCATGGGCTCGTCCACGGCACGCAGTTTGTGCGCACCGCGGCGGCACACATTTTCGCCCGCCTCGTTGTCGACCAGCGCGGGCAGGTTCTGCCGGGTCAGGGCAAGAACGGTCGGGCCCTTGCGCTCCAGCGCCAACTCCCAAGCGTCAGCCGTCTCGTAGGCGTCGGCGGGCCGCAGCGTGACAAGCCCCGGCATC
The DNA here is from genome assembly GCA_937884725.1 of uncultured Paracoccaceae bacterium. GTDB lineage: Bacteria > Pseudomonadota > Alphaproteobacteria > Rhizobiales > Amorphaceae > Acuticoccus. The sequence continues at coordinate 1,264 of CAKZYH010000303.1, read as the reverse complement.
GCGCGCAGCGCCGCCAAATGCTCCACAGGCTGGTGGGTTGGGCCGTCTTCGCCAAGACCGATGGAGTCGTGCGTAAAGACGTAAATGACCCGCAGCCCCATCAGCGCGGATAACCTGATCGCGGGACGGCAATAGTCTGAAAAGACAAGGAAAGTGCCACCATACGGGATCAGGCCACCTTGTAGCGCCATGCCGTTCATCGCGGCTCCCATGGCGTGCTCGCGGACGCCGTAGTGGATGTAGCGGCCGGCAAACTCCGCGGCGCTGACCGACGACATATGGTCGGTCTTGGTGTTGTTGGAGCCGGTGAGATCGGCTGAGCCGCCAACAGTCTCGGGCACCACCGAGTTCACCGTATTCAGGACCCGCTCGGACGCTTTGCGCGTCGCAAGGGTCGGCTTTTCGCTGGAGAGGGTTTGCCGCAACGCCACCATGGCGGGGGCAAATTCGGTGGGCAGGTCGCCGGCAAGGCGTCGCTCAAAAGCCGCGCGGCGTTCTGGATCCATCGCGTCGAAACGCGCCTCCCAATCGCGGTGCGCGGCGGCGGATCGAAGGCCAGCGATCCGCCAAGCATCCTGAATATCGGACGGAACTTCGAACGGGGCGTGCGGCCAATTGAGCTGCAGGCGCGTTGCCTCGACCTCTTTCTCGCCAAGCGGCGCGCCGTGCACGCCAGCCGTCTTGGCCTTGTTGGGCGAGCCAAAGCCGATCTCGGTGCGCGCAGCAATCAAGGTGGGTTTCGCCGACAGCGCTGCACGACAAAGCGCTTGGTCAATGGCGGCAGGGTCATGGCCATCAATGCGCTCGGCCACCCATCCCGCGGCTTCGAAGCGCTCCAGCATATCGCCGGATTCTGACAAGCCCGTGGGGCCGTCGATGGAAATCTCGTTGTCGTCAAAAATCACCGTCAGCTTTGAAAGGCGAAGGTGGCCAGCCAGCGAAATGGCCTCGTGGCTGATCCCCTCCATCAAGTCTCCGTCCGAGGCGAGGACGAAGGTGCGGTGGTTGATGATGTCGTCGCCGAACTCGGCGTTCATGATCCGCTCGCCCAGCGCCATCCCGACGGCCGTCGCAATGCCCTGACCGAGCGGACCAGTCGTCGTTTCGATGCCGCGGCCGTGGCCATACTCGGGGTGACCGGCAGTGAAGGAGCCCACTTGACGGAAGTTGCGCAGCGCATCGATGGGGAAGTCTTCGTAACCAAGGAGGTGCAGGAGGCTGTAGAGCAGCATCGAGCCATGGCCGGCCGACAACACGAAACGGT
>CAKZYH010000302.1 GCA_937884725.1 uncultured Paracoccaceae bacterium | reverse complement strand
CCTCTCCTGGGCACCAACGGTCTTAAATGGCCGCGGAAATCCTAAAGGCCAAGGGCGCTGTGGGTTTTGTGGGAGCCACCTGCTACACACCGGTGCTACACATGCTCTTGCGGATCCCCTCTCCGATGAAGCGTTCTCAGTCCGACTTTTTTCACTTTCGACAGAGCATTGAAGCACGTTCTGGCCAAGTCTAAGTGGCAGGCGTCGCGCATCCCCACACGAGACGAGGCCGTTAGGAAACGAGTTAGACCAAAGGCCATCGAACTCCATTTCCTTTCAAACCAATAATCCTCGAGAGGCCAAGGCCGGAAAGACAGCACTCCTTACCCGGTACGATCATCTGGTGAAGCGGACCGATCCATCGCGACGCTCACTGCGCGGGTGCCGAACGTCTCGTCAAGGCGGGCATCAAGCTTCTCGTCGGCAGCGCGGGCGACAGTGACAACAACGGGCTGGCCGAGACCATCATGGGCGCTTCAACTCACTGGTCATCCACCGAAGCGGGTCACGGCGCAGCTTCGAGGCGGTCGAATATGCGAATTTCGATAGCGTTGATTGGTTCCAAACCGGCGTATTCTCGAATCCATCGGGAACATACCGCCGAGCGAGGTGGAAGCTCATGACCACGCGGCGTTGGAACTGAGCCCATGGTCGAGCGACTAAGACCAACCAGCTCCCGGCGTTCCCGACGCGGTCGGCTTCTGCCAAGGAGGCTCATACAGACTTGCGGCCTCAAGAAACGACCTGGCTTTCCAGCGTGCCACCGTGCCGGGGCCAGCGCTAGTGAGACTGGTATTCACCGAAGTTCCATTGGAGAGCGTGGTGATGCGCGTTGCCTCCTCCGTCTTGTCTCGCCCGATTTGGCCCGAGCCGATCTCTGACCTCATTTCTGTTGGCAGTTCTGTCACTGATGGCAGCCACAATGAGGGCTCCATAGGGCGGGCCCGCCGCTCTGGTCTCGCGCTTCAAACTCCTGATTGCTATGGTTCTGGTGCTGGCGTGGAATGAGTAATGCCGGCTCTGAATTTATAGGGCTATAATGTCTATTGTAATTGCATCGCGTTCGGATAGGCTTGGCGGGAGACTTCGTAATCTACTTTCAGGCTGGGACTTCGCAAAAAAGATTGATGCTCAATTTGCAGTCAACTGGCCAGGTACGGGGCACGCGAAATTTATCGAGCCAGATAGTTACGATTTCTTCGATCTTTTTGACGAAATATCTTTTCGGTCCCGGGGCGATATCAGTCTTTGTAGTACATTGCCGCATGAAATTTTCTTGAAGAAAAGACTGCGCTCTGGAGCGATTTTAATTTCGGATGCCCCATGGGAGTCGATTGATTACTTTAAGGGGGCAGAAAAAACAATCATTTACAACGCGACTGACCGTTACCGTTTCTCAGGTGAAGAGGATGGGATCAATTCAATATCCCACGAGCGTGAGCTGTTTCAATCACTGACTTTGAATGACAAAGTGAGTGATTGCCTGGGTGAGTCCCAGAAAAAGTTTCCGTTCTCTGAGGCAATATCGCTGCATATCAGGCGTGGCGACGTCGTCCCAATCCTTCAGAATGCTGGGCATGCTAGCGGGGACTGGCGCTTCAACAGAGTCGCTAAATGGACAATTGCTTTCGCTGATCGATATGCGCCAGTTCAAGCATACCACGCGGCTATTGCGGACCATCCAGCCCCAAAATATCTGTGTATATTTTCTGATGATAAACCCTTGAGGGACGTAATAGCGGATCAATATACTGACTTCTTCGTGGATACGGAACAGACAAAGAAAACTGCAAATTTGTCTGCTGTCCAGGCTGCTTTTAGTGATATTCTCATGATGAGCAGTACATCAAGTATTATCTGTACAAACAGTTCGTTCTCACTCTTTGCGGCATTTATTGGCCGCGCGGAAGCTACCCCAGTCATGAGGTATGCCGATCCGGAGCAACTAATTCATGATATAGATGAAATACTGCACGATGCGCCTCAAAAATCATTGGTAATTGACTCATTAATTTCTGCATATGACAAGTTATTACCTAATTCATTTCAATATAAACAGAAGTTATTGATTTTGCTATTGGCATTGAAGCACCCAGACTCGATGGAGATACTACGGCAGATTTCCTGTAATGCTGGTGGCATGCAAGTAGAATTGGAAGCCGCTAAGGCACTCGTGTCTGCTCTCCGTGAAAAGCGGGCGTCTGCGACTAACAAAGTAAAAATACTCCGTGAAACCCTTGATGTTGAGCGCGAACGAACCGCGAAGGCTCTTGCATCACTGGAAGTAGAAAGAATGAAGTCGAACCAAATTTTAGGGGAGCTTGAGCGGGAGCAGGGTCGCCGCCTCACTAAGAGAATTGAACGCGTTTGGAGAAGGGTGTCGCCCAAGTAGCCGTTATGTCACCTGGAGAGAGAAATTGGATCATCGTATAATATTAAGTTTCTTCTATAATCACTGATGCTAATTATTGCTGTATTGCCAAGTGTCTGTAATGAAAGATAAAGCCCAGAAAGAATGACTGCTGGAATTGCTTTTAAATTGCTGGGCGGATCGGGCATGCCGAAGCGTCATTTACCGACAACCAATACATCCAATCCACGCGTGGCTGGCGTGCAACCGTTCGGCGAGGCACCATTCAGCGGCCTTTGGTGGCTATTAGGGCGCGCTTCCGATCGAAGCGAATGAACCCATCAGTACACTCCGGAGACCAAAACCTTTCGCGGATGCGAAATCAGGATGCAGTCAAGGTCAATAAAGGGCTAGCCACATCTAGGTGTGTGGAAACCCAGAGCTGATACACCAGAGCTACTGCGAATGGGTCGCGTTTGTCTGCTTCATACCCACGCGATCAGCGTCCGCTTGTTGTCGCGTGCTCAATGCACGCTGCGTCGGACCAAGTCGTAGTACAGCTCGCAGGCTGCCACAAACATCATTCAATATTTGCTGCGCCACCGTTGGGAATTGTAATATGGTAACGCTGCTCGGATTACGCGCCGAATTACTTATTTTGCCGATAGTCTTTTCGGTCGTGACGCGTGAACGCTGCTTCGTCTATCCCTGACTGCGAGGGGCCCCTGCACGCTAGACCGGGATCCGGTATCCACCAGACGAAGGCTGTGTGATGGAAATGTGGTCCAGCGGGCCGGCGGTTTTAAATATGCCACTCAAAAGCCAATGAAGTCGTCGTCATCTGCCTGAGCGGGGCCGATAGAGTTGTAATGATGGCGGCAGAAAACAGGGCTACACATGCTTTATGGGTGTCGTTCACCCAAGTTTAGCATCTTCATCATTGCAGTAGATCGAAGGCTCACCGCAGCGTTTGCGAGCAGGCGCCTACAAAAAGCCGTCTCAAACAGAGTTGCGCCAAGTCCAACGACAGCAAACGGATCAAGTGTGTAGCAGCTCCTGCGCCATGGTTGTTGCGGCATCGACGGTCTTGATGCGCGCGGCTGCTTTTATAAGGTGCTCAGCCATGCGTAGTGCACGCGTTTCGCAGGCGACACGGGTCTCGTGATCGGGGATTGTTCGCAGGTCGGCGACGCCGGCGAGGCCAACAATGCGGCGGGTCATCTTGGCGCCGGCAAAGCCCAAAGCATCGCGCTCAATGTGCGCGAGCATCGCGCGCAGGGCCATGTCGGATGCATCACCGATCACGCGGTCCACCATCGCTTCGCCAGTTCGTTCCTCGTGCCAGAGTTCGGTGAAACGGGCGCGAAACGCGGTCATGAACAGTAATGGTTGCTGCAACACCCACGCCTGCTGGTCTTCCCACCCAGCACCCCAGCCAGGCTGCGCCGCCGCGTTCAGCCACAGGTTAGCCAGCGTTGCGCCCAGATCGAACCCCATCGGGCCGTAGAAGGCGAACTCCGGATCGATCACGCGGATGCGCTCATCCGGCCCCGGCGGACTGACCATCACCGATCCCGTGTGGAGGTCGCCGTGCAGCAACGCCTCGGCGTGGGTCAGAAACGCCCACTTCCACTCCTGGATCGCAGTGCGCCATTCGCCATCAGCGCGCATCGCCGCGACAGCGCCTTCCATTCCAGGCGTCACCGCGTTCTGGGGGTGATCGGTATAGGGATCTGTGAAAATCAGGTCCTCGCTAATCCGGCAGAGTGCGGTATTGCCGGCAAAGCCGGCCTGTTCGCGTTTTTTCACCTCAGGGGCGAGCGCCAGGTCGGACGAGCGAAACAGGGTTTCTGCGCAGAATCGGCCGAGAACCGGGGCGGCCGTTTCGTGCCGCTCTCGATTGATCAGCGCGCCGCGCCAGATGACGTGTCCGCTGAGGTTCTCCATGATGATGAGCGCTTGGTCTGGATCGAACACGATGACCGCCGGCACTGTTCCGGCGTCATGGGCCTGCCTCACGAGGGCGGCGTGTTCGAACACCGCGCGGCTTAGGGGCAGCGGCCAGCTCTCACCCACAAGTCTTAAGTATGGGAGGGCCTGCTTAGCGCAGACCGATCCTTCGGGCCCGGTCACGATGTAAACGAAGTTCAAGTTGCCATCGCCCACCTCGCGCACGGTCCATTCGGCCGGATCTTCGCCCAGCACCCGGCGCACCTTGTCATAGCGCGCAAGGCGTTCGGCGGCCTGGTCAAGGCTGAGTGGCATATAGCCGGAAAAGGCAGGGATCGTGATGGCCGTTGCCCTGGGTGAGCTGTCATCCCGCGCCATGGTAGGCTTCGGTTCCGCATTCATGCGTTTCACTCCGCTGCCGCCTCTATTCCCGAGGCTTATGTCCAGTCTTTGGCAGGGCTGAGCACGTGTCAAACGCGGTTACACCTCGGCGATAGCATCGTCCGGGTCCGCCTCTCAGGGTTGCCGAGATCGCGCGCATCACGCCTATTGGCCAAAACACGGACGCCTCAGGAGGAACAGACGATGGAGTATCGCACGCTCGGCCGGACCGGGCTCAAGATCTCGGCGATCACCATGGGCACGTTCACGTTCGGCGGCCGCGGTGACTTCGGTCGGACTGCGGCGCATGGCGTGGCTGAGGCGCAGCGGCTGGTCGATCTGTGCATCGACCATGGGGTCAATCTGTTCGATACCGCGAATATGTACTCCACCGGCCTGTCGGAGGAGATCGTCGGCGAGGTCTTAGACGGGCGGCAGGACGACATCCTCGTCACCTCCAAAGCGCGGATGCGGATCGGTGATGGCCCGAACGACGAGGGCGTCTCACGCTGGCATCTAATCCGAGAGTGCGAGCGGTCGCTGAAACGGCTTCGGCGCGACCATATCGACATCTACTATATGCATGAGTGGGACGGCCTGACCCCGGTGGAAGAAAAGCTCGCCGCGCTCGATACGCTCGTGAGCCAGGGGAAGGTCCGCTACACGGGCTGCTCGAATTACTCCGCGTGGCAGGTCATGAAGTCGCTCACCGCCGCGCCGTCTTATGCGAGCCGATTCTCCACGCAGCAAATCCACTACACCCTGGAGGCCCGCGAGGCGGAGTACGAGTTGCTTCCCCTCTCGGTCGATCAAGGCCTCGGCGTACTCGTCTGGTCGCCTCTGGCGGCGGGGCTGTTGTCGGGCAAGCACCGCCGGGGCACACCGGCCGAGGGTTCCCGGCAGGCGGCGGGGTGGGACGAGCCGCCGATCCGCGACACCGAGAGGCTGCATCGCATCGTAGACGTGCTGGTGGAGATCGCGCAGACCCACGACGTCGGGGCCGCACAGATCGCGCTGGCGTGGTTGCTGACCCGACCTGCGGTCGCCTCGCTCGTGGTGGGCGGGCGCACAGAAGCGCAGTTCAAGGCGAACATGCGGGCGGTGGATCTGAAGCTCACAGACACGGAACTGCAGCGACTGAACGATGTCAGCCGCCTCCCGCTGATCTACCCCTATTGGCACCAGCACAACTTCGCCCGGCCCCGGTTTAGTGCCGCCGATCAGGCGCTTCATGCCGACTACCCCGACCGCCACTACGGTGGGGCCGATCCGCTGGTTTAGCCGAGGTCAGGCCAGCACGGAGCTACCCCGGGGGCCTCCGGCGGGCTCTGGTCTCACCAACAATCAGGGCCGCCTGACCGCCGGATCCGCCATCGCGCTTTTCCCCTGGCACCAGCCTCCGGGCGGATCAAGGACAAGCAGCTGCGCTGGCCCTGCGGGCTCCTTGATCCGCCCGGACGCCGGCGCTGATCAGGGGGCGTGATGGCGGCTCCGACAATCAGGCTCTGAAGCTACGGGGACGTGAGGCCGGTCGCGAAGCAATTCACCGAAGAGGCGCAAACTCTATTGTGTGCGTTCGGCGAGCCTACTCCGCTGCGGCCGTGATAATCCGTTCCATCGCCAACATGCCGGGGTCGTCCATGCCCTGGCTTTTCTCGGCGAAGATGCGTGCGCGGCCGACGGTGGCGGGTTTGTCCCGGAAGTCCTCAAGCGCCTGAGCGACTGCGCGCTTGGCGGCCGCTGGTTTGGGCTCCTCGGCGAGGGCCTCGGCTAGGGCATCCAGACTGTCGAGGACCGTCTTGCCGCCAAGCTCGGCTTTGCCGCGGGCCTGCATTTTGTCGCGCGCGTCGGCGATGAGGCCAGCCAGCTCATCGGGAGCCACGTCGGTGCGGCCCTTCAGCGTTTTGGCCGCCGCCACGAGCCCAGTCGCCATCAGCGTGCCGTAGGACGAACCGGACGATTTGGTAAACGCCTGCGCGCACGCGAGGAGCGCCATGCCCAAATCCTCGGACAGCGTGTCCTTCAGCTCCATGACCGCACGCATTCCGCGGGTCATGGTCACGCCCAGATCGCCATCGCCCAGTTGGCCGTCGAGTTCGTTGAGTTCGGCAAAGTCGCGCTCCATAGCGGCGGCGACGCGCTCCAGCGCCGCCACCAAGTCGGCCCGGCCAAGGCTCATCGCACACTCCAGAACGCGCAATCACACGGCGCTTTGAGGAGAGCCTCGAGCTCCTCATCCAACTTGCAGAGCGTGAAGGAAACGCCCGCCATTTCCATGGAGGTCGCATACCGGCCCACCAGCGGCATGACGATGGTGGCGCCAGTCCCCTCAAGCCGCGCCTTAACGGTGCGGTAGAGGATGTAAAGCTCCTCCGGCGGGGTCGCGCCAAGCGAGTTGACCATGACCGATACGCGGTCACCCGCGGTGAGCGGCATGTCATCCAACAGGCGGTCCATCATTTCGCCGGCGATGGCGTCGGCGGGCTTCAGCTCGCCGCGCCAAACGCCCGGCTCACCGTGGATGCCCATCCCCATTTCCATCTCGGTTTCGCCGATCTCGAAGGTGGGTTTGCCCGCCTGCGGCACTGTGCAGGGCGACAGAGCGGCACCTATGGAGCGGCACGCATCGGCAGCTTTCTGGGCCACCGCCGTCACGGCATCGAGAT
>CAKZYH010000301.1 GCA_937884725.1 uncultured Paracoccaceae bacterium | reverse complement strand
GGGGCTCATTTTCATCAGCCATGACCTCAACCTGGTCGCCTCGTTCTGCGACCGGGTGCTGATCATGTATGCGGGGCGCATTGTCGAAACGCTGCCGGCGTCGGAGCTGCACAATGCGAAGCATCCCTATACGCAGGGGCTGCTCAATTCGCTGCCGCGGCTTGATGCGCCGACCGAGCGGTTGGCTGTGTTGGAGCGCGATCCCGCGTGGGCAGCGGGTCCGTCGGTGAACGCGCTGTGAGCGCGGTTTCTGCCAAGGGACTGAACGTTTGGTTCGGGGATGGCGCGTCTCGCGTCGATGCGGTGAAGGACGCCTCGTTCGAGGTGGCGGAGGGCGCATCGTTCGGCTTGGTGGGGGAATCGGGCTCAGGCAAATCCACGATCCTGAAGGCGATCACGGGGCTCGTGCGCACCTGGGACGGGGGCTTGTCGGTCCTCGGCACGCCCCTGGGCAAACGGCGGGACCGGCAGTTTTACAGCACGGTCCAGATGGTGTTTCAGGACCCGTACGCGTCGCTTCATCCGCGCCATTCTGTGGATCAGGTGCTGTCCGAGACGCTGCACCTTCACGGCATCAAAGGATCCAACGACGCGATCCCGAAGCTGTTGAGCGATGTGGGGCTCGGGCCGGCGTTTCGGTTTCGCTATCCGCACCAGCTGTCTGGCGGGCAGCGCCAGCGCGTCGCCATAGCGCGGGCCTTGGCGCCGCGGCCGAAGGTGCTGTTGCTCGATGAGCCGACGTCGGCGCTCGATGTGTCGGTTCAGGCGGAAATCCTCAACTTGTTGAAGGATTTGCGGGCCGAGCAGAACCTCACTTTCATTATGGTGAGCCACGATTTGTCGGTGGTGGGGCACATGTGCGAGCGGGTCGCGGTGATGCAGTTCGGCGAGATCGTTGAGGAAATGGATGTGGCGGCCATGCGGGAAGGTCGCGTCAGCCAGGACTATACGCGGCGCCTCTTGGAGGCCTCAGTGGGCTACACCGCCGCTTGAAATGACTGACGATGTTGCCCCGCGCCTCGACGCACTGATTGCCATTTTATCGCGCATGGCGCCGGCCGAAACGCCGCCGTTGGACTTTGCGGCCGCCGACGCGTTCGTGTGGCAGCCGACGCCGCCTCGCCTTCAGCCGGTGCCGGTGGTGAGCCGGGTGGACATTGGGCTGTTGAAGGGTATCGACGCCAACCGCGATACGCTGCTTGCCAACACGGAGCGGTTTGCGGCGGGGCTCGCGGCGAACAATGCGCTGCTGTGGGGCGCGCGGGGGATGGGCAAATCCTCGCTTGTGAAGGCGGTGCACGCGGCGATCCCGGGGCTGAAGCTGGTGGAGATCCACCGGGAGGACATTGGCACACTCCCCACGCTGATGGGCCTGTTGCGGCCGGCGCCGCATCGCTTCGTCATCCTGTGCGATGACCTGTCGTTCGATGCCGGGGAGACGAGCTATAAGAGCCTCAAAGCCGTGCTGGATGGCGGCGTCGAGGGCCGGCCGGACAACGTGATCTTTTACGCCACGTCGAACCGGCGGCATATTCTGCCCCGCGATATGATCGAGAATGAGCGCGGCACGGCGATCAATCCGGGCGATGCGGTGGAAGAGAAGGTGTCGCTGTCGGACCGGTTCGGGCTTTGGCTCGGCTTTCACAAGTGCAGCCAGGACGAATATCTGGCGATGATCCACGGCTATGTGGCGGCGCTGGGCTTAAGCGTTGAGCCGGACCAGCTGAAACGCGATGCGTTGGAATGGTCGACCACGCGGGGGTCGCGCTCTGGCCGTGTGGCGTGGCAGTTCGTGCAGGATTTGGCAGGCAAAGCTGGCGTGTCAGGCCGGCTCTAACAGGTCCCAGATGTTGCCGTAGCGGTCAGCGAATTTGGCGACCATGCCGTAGTCTTCCAGGCGCGGCGCTTCAAGGAATTTGACGCCGCGGGCCACGTACATGGCGTGGTCGGCAAGAAAGTCGGTGGTGTGGAGGAAGAAGCCGACGCGGCCGCCGGTTTGGTCGCCGATGTGGGCGGTCTGGGCGGCGCTGGAGGCGCGTGCGAGCAAGATGTTCGCGCCGTGCTCGCTAGGACGGACCACCACCCAGCGTTTGCGCACCTGATCCTCATCCTCGATCAGCTCGAAGCCGAGCACTCCGCAATAGTAGGCGATGGCTTCGTCGTAGTCCGGCACCACGAGCGTGACCAGCGCCAGGGAGCGGCGCGGGATCGGTGTTTTCGGGGTCGTTTCGCTCATAACGTGCAGTGATGAGCGATAAAACTCCTAAGCGCCAGCAAGGTGCGGCAGCGGATCGACGGGGCGGGAGTTCCGGCGCAGCTCGAAGTGCAGCTGAGGCTCGTCCACGGACCCTGTCTTGCCGGCCGTCGCGATGGGCTGGCCGCGCTCCACCCGGTCGCCGCGCGAGACCTTGATGGTCTCGGCGTGGGCGTAGGCGGACACCCAGTCATCGCCGTGCTGGACGAGGACGAGGTTGCCGTACCCTTCAAGTTCATTGCCGGCGTAGATCACCGTGCCAGCTTCCGCCGCTTTGACTGGGGTGCCGGCGGGGACGGCGAGGTTGATGCCATCGTTGCGGGCGCCGTCGGGCTGTTTGCCGAAGCCGGCGATGATGCGGCCGCGGACGGGCCAGCGGAAGTTGTCGGCCCCGCTCGCCTTCGGGGGCGCAGCGACGACCGGCTCGGGCTGTTTCGCAGCGGCGGTGGGGGCGCTTGCGGCCGGGGCGTCGGTGATGGTCGTGGGTGCGACAGCGGTGGCGGCGGGCGGGGCCGATGCGATGACGGTGTTGGCGGCCGTGGCGGGGGTGGTGGAGCCATCCGGCAGTTTTAGGATTTGGCCGGAGCGCACTTTGCCGTCGGCGGGCAGATTGTTGAGGACGGCGATGGACTGCATGGACGCGTTGTGGCGGCGCGCAATGCTAAACAACGTATCGCCGTGCTGCACCCGGTAGCTGCCGGCGGCCGATGCCAGCGCGGCGGCTTGTTGGTTGAGCGTTGTGGGCGGCGCTCCGAGGCCTGATGCTGTGCCGGTGGGCAGCATGTTGAGCGGGGCACCTGTGGCTCCGTTCGCAGCGTTGGCGACTGCGCTGAGGCTTTGCGGGATGATCACGCGCTGACCGGGAGCAAAGTTAGAGCCGGCGGCCATGCCGTTGGCTTGCAAGAGGATCGGCACCGGAACGCCAAAACCTTGGCTGACGGAGACCGGTGTGTCGGCGGCGGTGACTTCAACGACCTGGGCGCCTTGCGTGGTCCAGCCCGCGGCGGCGAGGGCTTGGTTGATGCTTGGGTTGGCGCCCATGGCCTGCCCGGCGGTGAGTGGCGGCAGGCTGCGCTGCTCTATGCCGGTGCCTCCCGCATTGGAGCCGGCAAACAGATTCTCCGGCGAAAACCGCGAGGAGCCATTGGAACACCCTGCGGCGAGGCTCGCTGCGGCCACTACCATGACCAACGTTGACGCAGAGCGGCGCGGCGACACGGCGATGGGCATGAAACGCATCCCTGTTGACAGAAACGGACGCGTCATAAGGGGCCGGCATGCGTTGACGAAACTTTAATGAAACAAGGCCAATGCGCGGCAACGGCGCCATACGGCGCTCACCGAATCAGAACCGATTCGCAGTGTGGCAGAGGGGCCACAAGGCGTGGGCGCTACAGGGCGTTCGCGACGCCTGGAACGAGCGGAACGAATCGCACATCCGCGAGCGCCTCCCCCTCCAACGCACCATCCACGAGCTGTGCTTTCACGAGCGACTGCTCGCCATCAGGCTCGCCCAGCGGGGCGACGATGATGGCGCCTGGGGTCATTTGCTTGGTGAGTGCGGCGGGGATCGCGGGGGTCGCAGCGGTGATGAGAATACGGTCGAAAGGCCCCTCCTCCGGCCAGCCGTGGCGGCCGTCGGCGACGGCGAGCGTGGCGTTGGTGATCGACAGGACCGACAGGCGCTCCTGCGCGAGCTGGGACAGGAGCTTAAAGCGCTCCAGCGACACCACGTGGCGGGCGAGCCGGCACAGCACCGCCGTCTGGTAGCCGGAGCCTGTGCCGATCTCGAGGACGCGGTGGTGGGGTTCCAGTTCGAGCGCTTCGGTCATCATCGCAACCACTGTGGGTTGGGAGATGGTTTGGCCGCAGTCGATGGGGACGGCGCGGTCTTGGTAGGCGAGCGACTTGTGGCCCGCGGGCAGGAAGAGCGCGCGGGGGATCGTCTCGATGGCAGCCAGCACCGCGCGGCCGGCGGCGTTGCGGCTGCGCAGATGCATCATCAGCTCTGCGCGCGCGACTGCTTCGGCGTCCTCGTTCAATGGCCGTCCGCGGTGATGCGTTCAAAGCCGGTGTAGGGGCGCAGCGCGTCGGGGATGGTGATGCTGCCGTCGAGCTGCTGGAAGTTCTCCATGACCGCGATCAGCGCGCGGCCTACGGCAACGCCTGAGCCGTTCAGCGTGTGCACGAACTGGGGCGGAGCGTCGGTCTTGGGCCGGTAGCGCGCGTTCATGCGCCTTGCTTGGAAGTCGCCGCAGACGGAGCAGGAGGAGATTTCGCGATACGTGTCCTGGCTCGGGACCCAGGCTTCGATGTCGTAGGTGCGCCGGGCGGCGAAGCCGAGGTCGCCGGTACAGAGCGTCACGACGCGGTAGGGAATTTCTAGGCGCTTGAGGACTTCCTCGGCGCAGCCTGTCATGCGCTCCTGCTCCTCGGCGGAAGCCTCGGGCGTGGTGATGGAGACGAGCTCGCACTTTTGGAACTGGTGCTGGCGCAGCATGCCTTTGGTGTCGCGGCCGGCGGACCCGGCTTCGGCGCGGAAGCAGTGGGTGAGCGCGGTGACGCGGATGGGGAGCGACGCGGCGTCGAGGACGCTCTCGCGCACCAGGTTGGTGAGCGGAACCTCGGCAGTGGGGATGAGCCAGCGGCCGTCGGTGGTGTGGAACTGGTCCTCGGCGAATTTGGGGAGCTGCGCGGTGCCGAAGAGGGCATCGTCGCGCACCAGAAGCGGCGGCGAAACTTCGGTGTAGCCGTGCTCGGTGGTGTGGAGGTCGATCATGAACTGGCCGAGCGCGCGCTCCAGCCGGGCGAGCGGGCCACGCAGAACGGTGAAACGCGCGCCGGAGAGTTTGGCGGCAATCTCGGTGTCGAACAGGCCGAGCGCTTCGCCGAGATCGTCGTGCGCCTGCGGGTTCTCGATGGAGGGCGGCGTGCCGACTTTGCGAAGTTCGACGTTGTCGCTCTCGTCCTCGCCCAAGGGGACGTCGTCGGCCGGCAGGTTGGGCAACTCGGCCAACGCTTTACTCAGGGTGTCGATCGCCGCGCGTTCAAAGTCAGCATTGAGCGAAAGCGTGTGCTTTAGCTCAGCCACCTCCGCCATCAGTCGCTGCGCCTCGGCTTCGTCGTTGGCGGCCTTTGCTTTGCCGATGGCCTTGGAGGCTGTGTTGCGCCGCGTTTGTGCGTCTTGAACGGTCGCTATCGCTTGGCGCCGCTTGTCGTCGATATCCAAGAGCGATGCCGCTAGGGGCTCCAGTCCACGCTTGGCGAGGGCGGCGTCGAACCCGTCCGGATCGCTCCGGATGGCGCGGATATCATGCATGGTGTCGGTCTCTCGTGGCCTTGCGCAGTGTCTATCGCAAAGCCTGGCGGGGGGAATAGCCTAGGTTTCCTCCGCCGCTCGCTTCTCCCGCTTCTTCTCGATTTGGCGCACGCACAGGATCGACACTTCGTAAAGAAGGAGTGCGGGAACGGCGAGGCCGATCTGAGAGACTGGATCGGGGGGCGTTAGGACCGCGGCGATAATGAACACCACGACGATGGCGTATTTGCGCTTCTTTCGAAGGTCAGCGGCGGTGACCAAGCCGGCGCGGCCGAGGAGCGTGAGGATGACGGGGGTTTGGAACACGATCCCGAACGCGAAGATCAGGATCATGATGAGGCCGAGATACTCGCTCGTTCGGGCGAGGAGCTGGATGGAGGCTTGGTCGGCTGTCCCCGCCTGCTCCAT
>CAKZYH010000300.1 GCA_937884725.1 uncultured Paracoccaceae bacterium | reverse complement strand
TTCTGGTCGGGGCTGACCGACGAGCAGCGTCAGACGCTGATCGATGTGACGGCAACCGCGCTCGCCCGCACCGGCGTTCAGTACGTGAAGCGTGCGACCGATGCGCTGACCGAGGCTGCCGAAAAGGGCAACACGATCCATGAGCCGGAGGCCGATCTGGTCGCATCCGTGGCAGCGTTCCGCGAGAACGCCGTCGGCGCGGTCTATACCACCGCTGAAGAGACCTATGGCCTGGAAAACGGCAAGGAGCTGATCGACGGCTTTCTGGCGACGGTCGACAAGTACAAGGGCCTTTTGGCGGACATCGACCGCACCGATGAGGCGGCTGTCGCTGAGCTGGTGAAGTCGGAGATCTACTCCAAGGTCGACGCGTCCACGTACGGCGTCCAGTAAGCCGGCCCGCGCCGATGCTTGGCGCGATCACGACGGCATCCAAGTGGGTCGACCGCACACTTCTTGCGGTCGCCTGCATATTCTTGGTGGTGATGGCGCTGCACATCACCGCTGACGTGATCGCCCGAGCCTTCAACCAACAGGTGGTCGGGACGCTGGAGACGGTGTCCTACTACCACATGGTGTTCGCTGTTCTTTTGCCGCTTGCTTTCGTGGAGCGAACCCAAGAGAACATCCGCGTCGATGTGTTCGTGCAGCTGATGCCAGCGTGGTTGCAGCTGCTGCTCTACGTGATGGCCTGCCTGATCGGCCTCGCATTTTTCGGCGCCCTCACCTGGCAGAGTTTCTTGGACGCGTGGAAGTCCACCGAGCGCCAAGAGACGATCATGTCGAATTTTCTGTTCTACATCTGGCCATCCCGATGGGCGTTGCCGCTGGCCTTTGGCGCAGCGTGCCTTGCGATCTTCGTCAACCTCCTGAAAGCATTGGCGGAACGCCGTGCTCTCTGAGACCGTCACCTTGCGTTGCGCGGCGCGGCGATATCAGTGCTCTGACGTTGGTGTGCGGTGAGTAATTTTGAGATCGGCATAGGCGGGATCGGCGTTGCCTTGCTTTTGGTGGCGCTGCGGGTGCCCATCGGCATTGCGCTCGGCAGCGTGTCGCTGGTCGGGATCGCGGTCATGACCTCGCCCCGGGTTGCATGGGGCATGATCTCGGCAACGCCGTTCGACTTCGTCGGCCAGTGGGAGCTGACGGCCGCCCCGATGTTCCTTCTGATGGGATATCTGTGCACGACGACGAACCTCACGCAGGGCCTGTTTCACGCGATCCGTCTGTTTTTATGGAGACTTCCTGGGGGGCTTGCGGTCTCCTCGGTGGGGGCGTGCGCGCTGTTTGCTGCCGCGTCCGGGTCGAGCGTTGCGACGGCTGCCGCGCTGTCGCGGATTGCAGTGCCCGAGATGCTGAAGCGCGGCTACGACAAGGGGCTTGCCACCGGTACGATTGCGGCGTCGGGCACCCTTGGCTCGCTGATTCCGCCCTCGGTGCTCCTCGTCCTCTACGGCGTCTACGCACAGGTCTCCGTGGGGCAGCTCTTCATGGCCGGGTTCATTCCGGGGCTTATTTCGGCGCTGATTTATGCGGCGATGATCATTATCCGGGTGAAGCTTAACCCTTCGCTCGCCGGCGCCGACGACATCCGGCCCACATGGGGTGAACGCCTCGCGGCGCTGCGGGACGTCTGGCCACTGCCGGCGCTGATCGTTGCCGTGCTGGGCGGCATTTTCCTCGGGATCTTCTCGCCGACTGAGGCTGGCGCGGTTGGCACGCTGATCGCTGCTCTCATCGCGCTTTTGCGGGGGTCGCTCACGTGGAGTGCGGTGCGCGAGGCGCTGGTGCGCGCTGCATCCGCCACGACGAGCATCTTCATCATCCTCATAGGCTCGGTGTTTTTCACCCGCTTCCTCGCCATGAGCCGGGTGCCGCGCGAGTTCTCCGACCTCATCCTGTCGGTGTCGTCTGACACGTGGTGGATCATGCTGTCGGTGGCGGTCATCTATATCATTTTAGGGATGTTCATCGATTCCATCGGGCTTCTCCTCCTCACGCTACCGCTGATCCTCCCGCTCGTGGACGGGGCTGGCCTCGACCTCGTTTGGTTCGGGATCATCGTGATCAAACTGTTGGAGATTGGCTTGGTGACGCCGCCCATCGGGCTCAACGTCTACGTCATCAAAGGCGCGCTGGGGAATGTCGTGACCTTGCCGCAGGTTTTCCGCGGTGTAGGCTGGTTCGTGGCCATGGACGTTCTGACCCTCATCTTGATCATCTTGGTGCCGGCATTGTCGCTGTGGCTGCCGACCATGATGCTGCGCTGACGACGGAAGCCCC
>CAKZYH010000299.1 GCA_937884725.1 uncultured Paracoccaceae bacterium | reverse complement strand
CCTATCCGGTGCCGATGTTCGGCGACGCTCGCGGCGGTCTAACCGGAAGCGAGAACGACATATGGCATTGCCAGAATTCACCATGCGCCAGCTGTTAGAAGCCGGGGTACACTTCGGCCACCAGACGCACCGCTGGAACCCCAAGATGGACGAGTTCATCTTCGGGTCGCGCAATAACGTCCACATCCTCGACCTGGCGCAGACGGTGCCGCTTTTGCACCAAGCGCTGAAGGCCGTGTCCGACACTGTCGCCGGCGGCGGACGCCTCTTAATGGTCGGCACCAAGCGCCAGGCCCAGGAAGCCGTGGCCACTAGCGCTCTTGAGTGCGCCCAGTACTACGTGAACGCCCGCTGGCTCGGCGGCATGCTCACCAACTGGAAAACGATCTCCAACTCCATCAACCGGCTGAAAAGCTTGGAAGACATGCTCGACGGCGAGGCTCACGGCTTCACCAAGAAAGAGCGCCTGAACCTTGATCGCGACCGCGAGAAGCTGGAACGCAACCTTGGCGGGATCAAAAACATGGGCGGCACGCCCGACATCGTTTTTGTGATCGACACCAACCGGGAAGCGATCGCGATCCAAGAGGCGCGCCGGCTCAACATTCCCATCGTCGCAATCCTGGATTCCAACTGCGACCCCGCTGGGATCACTTACCCTGTGCCAGGCAACGATGACGCCGCCCGCGCCATCACGCTCTACTGCGACCTCATTGCTCGCGCCGCCCTTGACGGCCTCCTGCGCAGCCAGGGCGAGAGCGGTTACGATGTCGGCGAATCCGAGGACGTGCCCTACGAAGCCGCGCTCGAAACCGAAGAAGCGCCCGCCGAAGAAGGCACTGCCACCGTCGAAGATCTCATGCAGCCCGCAGAGGGTGACGTGGAAGGCGCCACGACCCAGGCCTAATCACGGCCTTGGCGAAAATGCGTCGCGGTCTAGCGACACAAAAGATCAGAGAAAAGCGTGCCTTAGGCGCGCTTTTCTTGCGTTTGGCCCCCGCGATCAGCACATCTGTGAGGTCAAGGAGGCGGTGCCATGTGGCCGTTTGAACTCAATATCGGCGTAAATCTTTATCTCCTCGCCGCGGTGGTCCTCGCGTTCGTGGTGATCATCGCCGCGGTGAAAACCGTGCCCCAAGGCATGCACTTCACCGTCGAGCGCTTCGGCCGCTACACCCGCACACTCAAGCCTGGCCTCAACATCCTCACACCGTTCGTCGAGCGCATCGGCGACAAGGTCAACATGCGCGAGCAAGTGATGGATGTCCCGAGCCAGGAGGTGATCACGCGCGACAACGCCATGGTGAAAGCCGACGGGGTCACGTTCTTCCAAGTCCTCGACGCCCCCCGCGCCGCCTACGAGGTCACCGACCTCACCCAGGCCATCCTGAATTTGACGATGACCAACATCCGGTCCGTCATGGGGTCGATGGACCTTGACGAACTCCTGTCCAAACGCGACGAAATCAACCAGCGAGTCCTGCGCGTGGTGGATGCCGCCGTGGAGCCATGGGGCGTGAAAATCACCCGCATCGAAATCAAGGACATCAATCCGCCCGACGACCTCGTGGCAGCGATGGCCCGCCAAATGAAGGCGGAGCGGGAGAAGCGCGCCGTGGTGCTGGAAGCCGAAGGCGATCGTGCCGCAGCCATTGCGCGGGCTGAGGGCGAGAAGCAGTCAGCGATCCTCAATGCTGAAGGCCGCAAGGAAGCCGCGTTCCGCGACGCGGAGGCGCGCGAGCGGGAGGCGGAGGCCGAGGCCACCGCGACCGCGGTCGTGAGCAGCGCGCTTACCGAGGGGT
>CAKZYH010000298.1 GCA_937884725.1 uncultured Paracoccaceae bacterium | reverse complement strand
TCCGGCAGCCCGCACATGGCGTTCATGTTCTGCACCGCCTGGCTCGACGCGCCCTTCATTAAATTGTCGGTGGTCGCCAAAATCACCGCCTTGCCGGCCGTCCGGTCAGGCACCACCCCGATCCGCGCAAGGTTAGAACCCCGCACGTGGCGCGATTGCGGCGCCTCACCCAGCGGCAGCACCTCCACAAACGCCTCATCGGCGTAGGCATCGACAAGCACCTTGTGCATCGCCGCCGCATCACCTCGCGCCGTGATCGTCGCGTAAATCCCCCGGTTCATGGGGCACAGCAGCGGCGTGAACGTCACCCGCACATCATGTCCCGCAGCCTTCGACAGCTCCTGGTCAAACTCTGCCGTATGCCGGTGCCGCCCGACGCCATAGGCGTGCGCACCCTCCGAAACCTCGGCAAACAACATGCCCACCTTCGCCCCGCGACCGGCCCCCGATGTCCCGGTCGCCGACGTCACCGCGATTGTGTCGGGCTCCACAACGCCGGCGGAAACCAACGGCACCAGCGCCAGCAGGCTCGTCGCCGGATGACAGCCCGGATTGGCCACCAACCGCGCGCCCCTCACCCCATCGCGATAAAGCTCGGTGATGCCGTAAATCGCCTCGTCCTGCAGCGGCAGCGCCAGATGCTCATGGCCATACCAGTGCGCATAAGCGTCCGCGTTGCGCAGCCTAAAGTCGGCCGAAAGGTCCACGACCTTCAGCGTGGGCTTCGCCTCCAGCGCGGCAGCAATCGCCCGCTGCGTCGTCCCGTGCGGCAAAGCGCAAAACAGAACGTCAGCGTCCGTCACATCGGTATCGGCGATGGTCGACAACGTCGGAAGATCCAGCGCCGACAGATGCGGAAACAGATCGCCAACGCTGCGCCCAGCGTTGCTGTCGGCGGTCAGCGCGTGAATGCGCACCTCAGGGTGGCTGGCAAGCAGCCGAAGAAGCTCAGCGCCGGTGTAGCCGGACGCGCCGTAAATGATTGTATTGAGGGCCATGGGCCGTTCGTCCTCGGAGTGCGGATGGAAATGACAGGTGCGGTTAGTCTCGCTCTACCGTCGTCGCTCCATGGCCCCAGCCTCCGCGTTCATCCGTTCAACCCGCTGCGCGTGCCCCTACCGGGAACTCCCAACGCACGCGCGACACGTGCGGTCGATGTAACCCCGTTCGCCCCAAAACGCCATAGCGCATGAGCCAAGATACTCACCGTCGGCAGCTGCAACGCCAGCAAGCAAGCTAAGGCAGTTCTAGACGGGCTAACTGAGCCGACACCACCTCCTCCGCCAGTGTCAGCGCCGCATCAACCCGCGCAATCCGCCGCGCCCCCGGTCGAAACGTGATGAACACGGGATACGACCGCGACACATATTCGGGCAGGCAAGCAGCCACCGCCCCGCTCTTCAGCGCATCCTGCAAGATAAAATGCGGCAGGAACGCATAGCCGTGCCCCGCAGCGGCCATCTCCAACAAAACGCCGAAGCTGCGCACCGCAAAGCCACCGGTCACCTCAATCGGTGAGGCGTCGCCGTACTTAAAGAAGGTCCACACGGTATCCGTCTGCGCGCCATGAAAGACCAGACACGGCACCTTCAAAAGGTCCTCCGGCGCGCTCACCGGCCACCGCGCGACCACCTCCGGCGCCGCAACAAGGCACATCTGAATGGCCCCCAGATTGATGGCGACCAACCGGTCATCCACCACCGATCCCAATCGAAACGCCAAGTCCGTCCCAGGATCCTGCAAATCTTCAAAGTCGTACGCCGGCCGCAACACGAACTTCAGATCCGGATGACGCTCCCGCGCCGCCCCGCACAGAGCCGATGCCACAAACCCGGCAAACTCCGGCGTAGTCGCCACAGTCACCTGGCCGGACACCCCGCTGCTTTCTTCACGCGCGATGTCCTCCAAAAGGTCGACCTCCGCCAAGATCGACCGGATGCGCAAGCTCAGATTCTCGCCCACTGGCGTTAGCTTCACCGACCGCGCGCCCCGCTCCAACAACCGAACGCCGTAGTAGTCTTCAAGCTGCGACACGTGCCGGCTCACCCCGGACTTGGCCATCCGCAGGTGCTTGGCCGCCGCACTCACCCCACCAAGCCGGGCCACCGTGTGGAAACTCACCAGAGCCGGAAGGCCGAGCGTTCTAATATTGTGAACCATCAGTTCGATTTTCTCTCACTGTTTCGCTCAATCCGCAACAACCACCTCGGGGTCCTGAGACGCCCCCCACAGTCGCGGGCGCAATCTGGAGACGGAACCATGAACATACTTGTCACAGGCGCGAGCAGCGGTTTTGGCGAACTCATCGTCAACGACTTGGTGTCCGAGGGACACCGCGTCGCCGGAACAGTTCGCGATCCCGACGGCCGAAACGCAGAGGCCGCCGCCCGACTGCGCGCGAAAGGCGTTGCCGTCATCGACCTCGACGTCACGGACGACACCTCGGTCGAAAAAGGCGTGGCTGCCGCCCGCGGGGCCATCGGTGAGATCGACGTGCTAGTGAACAATGCCGGCGTCGGTGTCCTGGGCCTTCAAGAGAACTTCACCGCAGCAGACCTCCAAAAGGTCTTCGATGTGAACGTCTACGGCCTCCACCGCGTCACCCGCGCTGTCCTGCCGGCGATGCGCGCCCGCGGCTCCGGCCTTATCGTGAACATCTCCAGCCTCGTCGGCCGCGTAACCCTGCCCTTCATGGGCCCCTACAACGCCACAAAATGGGCGGTGGAAGCGCTCAGCGAAAACTACCGAATTGAGCTTAGCCAGTTCGGCGTCGACGTCGCCGTCATCGAACCCGGCGGTTTCCCCACGGCATTCTTCGGCAACCTCCTCACCCCCTCATCCGACGAGCGCAACGCGGGCTACGGCGAGATGGCGAGCGCCCCTCAAGCGTTGGTCGAAAGTCTGGGTGAAACGCTAGGGTCCATTCCCGAGCAAACGCCGCAAATCGTAGCCGATGCCGTCCTCAAAGTGATCAACACCGCGCCCGGCCAACGCCCCTTCCGCACCGAGGTGGACCGCAGCGGCATGTCCGAACCAATCGCCGCCTACAATCTCCAAGCGGAAAAAATGACCCAACAGATCTTTGCCGGCTTCGGCATGGACGCAATGCTACAGTTGAACATAAACGCAGCCAAAGCAGCGTAAGTGCGATGGGTCGGCCAGCCCATCAGCCGGCCGACCCGTCTGCCGACCAAAACTGGAGGACCGCCATGACCCACCCTGCCCTCACAGCGAACTCAGTCGCCCTGGTGACAGGTGGCGCCTCCGGCATCGGCCTCGCCGCCGCTCAAAAATTCGCGAGCCTCGGCATGAAGCTGGCGATCGTCGACCAAAACGACACCAAACTCGCCGCCGCTGAAACGCTCCTGCGCGACGCCGGCGCAGCAGCCGTCATGCTCTCCAAAACGGACGTATCCCAGCGTGACCAAGTCGAAGCCCTGAAAGACGCCGTCGCCTCATCCCTCGGCGGCGTGGACATTTTGATGAACAACGCCGGCATCGGCGGCAACTCAAGTTGCCTGGGCACCTTCGACCAGTGGCAGGCGATCCTCGGCGTTAACTTCCATGGCATCTTGAACGGCGTACAGGTCTTTGCCCCAGACATGATCGCGCGCGGCCGGCCAGGCGCCATCATCAACACAGGGTCAAAACAAGGCATCACCACCCCGCCCGGCAACCCTGCCTACAACGTCTCAAAAGCTGCCGTAAAAGCCTTCACCGAAGCTCTCGCCCACGAGCTGCGCAACACCGACGGCTGCCGGATTTCCGCCCACCTCATGATCCCCGGCTTCGTCTACACCGGCATGACCGGGATGGACAAAAACGGAGCTGACGCAAAACCCGCCAGCGCATGGACGGCATCGCAAACCGTCGACTTCATGGTCGAAAGCCTCAACAGGGGCGACTTTTACATCCTGTGCCCGGACAACGACGTGCCCCGTGCGCTCGACGAGAAACGCATCGCCTGGAATGCCGGCGACCTCATCGAAAACCGCCCCGCCCTCAGCCGCTGGCACCCCGACTACAAAGACGCATTCGCCGCCTTCGTTCAGCGCGACGGCTGACAGGAAACGACGCCCCAAACGCCTGCGTCACTCAGCGATTGTACTTAATGAACGGCGACAGACGCGCGACCTTATCGTAAAGCCTGCGCGCGTCGACGTTGTCATCCGCCGTCAGCCAATATGTCTGAGAGGCGTTCCCTTTGTCAGCCTCAGCATAAACAGCCTCAATCAGCGCACGCCCCACGCCCTTGCCCCGGCTGTCCACGGAGCAAAACAGATCCTGCATGTAACACCGCGGCGTCCAATCTGACGTCGACGGAACAAAGAAGTAATGGGTAAAGCCCAGCACCCGCCCCTGGTCCTCCGCCACAAACCCATGCGGCACACCAGTCCTCGCAATCAGATTATCCCAAAGCCGCTCCGTCGTGCGTGCTTCGACTGTCCTTTTGTAGAACTGATTGTACCCAGCCCATAGCTGAGACCAGTCATCAAAATCGCCCGCTTCCATTTCCCGGATCAGCACACCCGAAATCCCTCCCGTTTTTCGTCAGCTAGCAGTCTCCGCCGTCAGCATCGGCACTATGCCATCAATCGCCGCTCGCCGCGTCCAACAAAAAAGGGCCTGCAACTCAATGCAGACCCTTGTTTCGGTGACGTATTTCGAACGCTCGGATCAGCGCTTCGAGAACTGGAACGAACGACGCGCCTTCCGGCGACCGTACTTCTTGCGCTCCACGACGCGGCTGTCGCGGGTCAGGAACCCAACGCGCTTCAAAATCCCGCGAAGCTCCGGCTCATAGTGCGTCAGCGCCTTGGAAATCCCGTGGCGCACAGCACCCGCCTGCCCCGACAAACCACCGCCCGACACCGTCGCCATGATGTCGAACTGACCGTCGCGCGAGGCCACCAGCGTCGGCTGGCGAATGACCATCTGCAGCACCGGCCGCGCGAAGTACTCGTCGTACGGCTTCTTGTTGACGATGATGCGGCCCGTGCCCGGCTTCACCCAAACCCGCGCCACAGCATCCTTACGCTTACCCGTGGCGTAGGCGCGGCCATAGGCGTCGAGCTTTTGCACGTGAACCGGTGCGCTCTCGGTCTCGCCGCCCTCTGCGCCGCCGGCGTTCATGGCCTGGCCCAGATCTTCCAGCGATGTGACGGTCTCGCTCATTGGTCCCTCACATTCTTGCGGTTCTGCGCGCCGATATCGACCGGGGTCGGCTGCTGCGCCTCATGGGGATGTTCCGCGCCAGCGTAAACACGAAGGTTGCGCATCTGCTGACGGCCCAGCGGACCGCGCGGCATCATCCGCTTCACGGCCGCCTCGATCACACGCTCCGGAAAGCGACCCTCAAGGATCTGCTTCGCGGTGCGCTCTTTGATCCCGCCCGGATAGCCGGTGTGCTTATAGTAGGTCTGCTGCTCGTACTTGCGGCCAGTGAACTTCACCTTGTCGGCGTTGATCACGATGACGTTGTCGCCGCAGTCCACATGGGGCGTGAAAATGGGCAGATGCTTGCCGCGCAGACGAAGCGCAATTTGGCTCGCCAACCGGCCGACCACCAAATTGGTGGCGTCGATCACGACCCACTGCTTCTCCACTTCCGCCGGCTTAGCGGATACCGTTCGCATGAGTGCTTTCCCGAAAACAAAAAAGTGCCGGCGAACCGGCGACACGCAGCCATATGCGTTGCCAACGCCATAGCGTCAACAAAAATCTATTTCCCAAGCAAAATCAATGCGCAACAATCACGGTATTATAATACCCTAATCCACGGGCATCGCATAACTCACCGTCGCGTGCGCCAGCAAACGCTCATCCTCCGACAGCGTCTGACACGTCACCACCGACAGCCGACGCCCCACCTTGATCACCTTCGCATCCTGAAACACCCGCCCGCCCGGCGCCCCACCGCGCAAAAAGTGGATCGTCAAGTCCGACGTCACCGCCATCGTCGCGCGCTCATCAAGCGACATCAGCGCCGCATAAGCCGCACCGTCCGCGAGCGTCATAATTGTTGGGCCGGAAATGATGTTGCCGGGCCGCAAATGCGCCTCCCCCGGCGTCAACGCAATCCGCGCCTCGCCCCCGTCCGCCGACACCACCGAAATCGCGCCATCGCCAAACACCTGCGGGAACTCCACGCGCAAAAACTCGCGGATCGCCGGCACACTCATCGCCGCCATTTGACTTGTCTCCCGCCCCGGCGCTTTGGTGCCGTCATGGATTATGTGCTCACCGAAACCGACGGCCGCGTGCGCCGCATCGTGCTGAACCGCCCGGCGCAGCGCAACCTGCTGACGCCCGAGATGATGACCGCGCTCGCCGACGCGCTGAAAAGCGCCGGCGATGCCCGCGTCATCGTGATCGCCAGCGATGGCCCCGCCTATTGCGCGGGCCACGACATGAAGGGCATGGCCAGCCACTTCACCGATGAGGACGGGGGCCGCGCCGCCTTCACCGCGCTTTTCGATCAGTGCTCGGACCTCATGAGCACCATCGCCACCCTGCCCCAGCCCGTCATCGCCGAAGTCCACTCCGTGGCCGTGGCCGCCGGCTGCCAGCTCGTCGCCGCGTGCGACATGGCCATCGCCGCCGACACCGCCAAATTCGGCACCACAGGCGTGCGTTTCGGCCTTTATTGTTCCACGCCCGCCGTCCCCCTCACCCGCGTCGTCGGCGCAAAACAAGCCGCCGAACTCCTCATGACCGGCGATGTCATCGATGCGGAAGCCGCCGCCGCCATGGGCCTCATCAACCGCGCCGTCCCCGCCGATCAGCTCACCGCCGAGACCATGGCCCTCGCCCACCGCATCGCCGCCAACTCCGGCGCTGTCCTGGCGCTTGGCAAAACAGCAGTGCGCGAACAAGCCGGCGCCGACCTCACCGCCGCCTACGCGAGAGCGAGCCGCGCCATGGTCGACAACCTGATGCTGAACGATGGCCGCGAGGGCCTCGCAGCATTTGCCCAAAAGCGCCACCCGGAGTGGCACGACAGCTGATGAGCGAACCCGCCACGCGCAACCCGGCCCACGATCGCTACACCGACGCCTTCATCGAAGGCATCCTCGCCAACGTCAAAACGGTCGCGATGGTCGGCGCATCGGCCAACGCGGCCCGCCCGAGCTACTTCGTCCTCACCTACCTGATGAACAAAGGCTACAGCGTCGCCGCCATCAATCCGGGCCGCGCCGGCAGCACCATCGCAGGCGCGCCAGTCTACGCCACCCTCGCCGAGGCCCCCGGCCCGTTCGACATGGTCGACGTCTTCCGCGCCCCAGACGCGATCCCCGGCGTGGTCGCCGAGGTCCTCGCCATGGACCCGCTTCCCAAAGTCCTGTGGCTCCAGCTCGGCATTCGGAACGATCCCGCCGTCGCGCCCGCCGAAGAGGCCGGAATCACGGTCGTCCAAAACCGCTGCCCAAAAATCGAATACGGCCGGCTCTCCGGCGAAATCTCCTGGGCTGGCGTCAACTCCAACCGCGTCTCGGCGCGCAAATCCAAGCTCGGCGCCGGCAACCAACACCTGATGTTGCGCTAGGCAATGCCCCCTCAGCGCCCGCGCAAAGCGAAAAGGCGCTGCTCCACCTCCTGCGGCGCCATGGCGAGCGTGTGGAGCTGAACCTTCACCGTGTCGCCGCTCACCCGCGCGTTCTGCGCCGAAAACTTGCCCCAAAACGTCCCGTCGGAGCGCTCCAGCGCCTCGCTCACCTTGCCCTCGGTGCGCACAATCAGCGTCGCGAGCCGCATCGTGCGCAGCGCACGGTGCTGAACGAACATCTCCGTCACCCGCGACCACGGCAGCACACCGACCTTGGCGATGAACAACTCATCCTTGCTGGCCCCCAGCTGAGGCGAGCGCACATCCATCGTCGGCACAAAATACACCGCCGACATCGTCCCCACCGCCGACGCAATAAACCCCAGCGGCGAAGCATGAACGATGGTCCCAACGACGCCAAAGATCGTCAGCGCCCCGCCACCATAGACCATCATGTCGCCCTGATGCGCTTTGTAGCCGACCGCAAACGCGGACGCGTCCGACCCCGGCTCTTCCGGACGGAAGGACGGTGTATCCATCACTCCGCGCCCTCGCCGGCAGCCGGCAACGGCTCGGTTCCGGTGATCGCAATGCCAAAGCCTTCAAGGCCCACGTACCGCCGGTCAGTGGAGGACAACAGGCGGATCGAGCTCACACCAAGGTCGCGCAAAATCTGCGCCCCCAGCCCCACATCGCGCCACTCGCGCGCCCGGCTTTGCGCCGTCCCGTGGTCCTCATCCTCAGGCCCAGCAACGCCCACAGCGCCGTGCCGCAAATAAATCAGAACCCCGCGCCCACGAGCGCCCAAGTGCTGCACCAGCTCCGCCGGCCCGTTGCCAAACACGTCAAGCATCACATCCTCACGGATGAGCCGCACCGGAACGTCAACGCCATCGCGAATATCGCCCACCACAACAGCGATATGATGCAGCGGATCAAACTGCGTGCGGAACGTCACCACCTGCGCGCGCACACCCGCCAGCATCTGAACGTCTTCGCCCACCCGGTCGACGAGCCGCTCATGGCGTTGCCGCCAGGCAATCAGATCGTTTACCGACACCTGCACAAGGTTGTGCGTCCTGGCGAACTCATCCACCTCCGGCCCGCGCATCACGGTGCCATCGTCGTTCACCAGCTCAGCCAGCACCCCCACCGGCGGCAAATTGGTGAGCGCGCAAAGATCCACCGCCGCCTCAGTGTGGCCGGACCGGATCAGTACGCCCCCAGACCGCGCCACCAGCGGAAACACATGGCCGGGCCGCACAAAGTCCACAGCACCCGAGTTGTTGTTGGCGAGCGCACGCACAGTATTGGTACGCTCCTCCGCCGAAATCCCGGTGGTCAGCCCATGGCGCACATCCACCGACACGGTGAACGCGGTCGACAGCGGCGCATCGTTTTCCGCCACCATCGGCGAAAGATTGAGGCGCCGCGCCACGTCCGCCGTCATCGGCGCACAGACAATCCCTGAGGTGTGGCGCACCATGAAGGCAATCTGCTCAGGGGTGGCGAGAGACGCGGCGCAAATCAGATCGCCCTCGTTCTCCCGGTCATCATCGTCGGTGACAACGATCATCTCGCCGCGCTCAAACGCCCGCAGCGCTGCCGCCACCCGTTCCGTAAACTCGCTCATGCAGGCTCCTTATCCCCAGAAGCCAATAGAGCCGGGGGCGCCGGCAGGCTAGCCCAACAGCGCCGCACCGCCGCAGCCCTGCTATCGCTGCCGCCCGGTTTGCCCCCGATCGCGCAGGAAATGATCGGCGAGCACCAGCGCCATCATCGCCTCTCCCACCGGCACCGCACGGATCCCCACGCACGGATCATGGCGCCCGCGCGTCGACACATCCACCTCTTCCCCGCTGCGCGTCACCGACTGGCGGGGCGTCAGGATCGAGGACGTCGGCTTGATGGCAAAGCGCACCACCACCTGCGCCCCATTGGAAATACCGCCCAAGATTCCGCCCGCGCGGTTCGAGCTGAACACAGGCCCGTCTGGCCCCGCGCGCATCTCATCGGCATTCTCCTCGCCGGTGAGCCGCGCCGCTTCAAATCCCTCGCCGATCTCAACGCCTTTCACCGCGTTGATCGACATCATCGCCGCCGCCAAGTCCTGATCGAGCTTGCCGTAAATCGGCGCACCCCAACCGGCCGGCACCCCATCGGCCACCACCTCAACGATGGCGCCCAGCGACGAGCCGGCCTTGCGCGCTGCATCAAGCTTCACCGCCCACCGCTCGGCCGCATCGGCATCCGGCGCGAAAAAGGGATTGCCGTCCACAATCGACCACTCGCGGGCCTGAGCCCGGTCGCCGCCCATCTCGATCAGCCCGGCCCGGATCGTCACGCCCGGAATGCCCGCCCGCGCCACCGCCCCAGCCGCCACGCGCACCGCAGTCTCCCGCGCCGAGGCGCGCCCGCCACCGCGCTAATCGCGCGGCCCATACTTCTCGTCATACGTATAGTCGGCATGCCCGGGCCGATACCGGTCCGCGATCTTGGAATAATCCTTCGACCGCTGGTCCACATTTTCAATCACGAGACCGATGGGCGTGCCCGTCGTCACAAGCCCCTCGCCCTCATCCATGACGCCCGACACAAGCCGCACCTGATCGGGCTCCTGCCGCTGCGTGGTATACTTGCTTTGCCCCGGCCGACGCCGATCCATAGCCGCCTGCACAGCCGTTGGATCCAACGGCACGCCCGGAGGACACCCGTCAATCACCCCGCCAATCGCAGGCCCGTGGCTTTCCCCAAACGTCGTGACACGGAACAGATGCCCAAACGTGTTGTGGCTCATACCGCCGTCACCCGGCCGCCGGAAAACACCAAAAACTTGTCCTGCGGCGCCGGCAAATCAGGCACCAAATGCCAGGGCGTATCGACCAAATGCCCGTGCAAAACCCGCAAAATCCCGCCGTGTGTCACCGCGACAGTGTCGCCGTTCAGCGTCTCCAGCCACTCACCAACCCGCGCCGCAAGATCGGCATAAGTCTCACCGCCGGGCGGGCGAAAGTTCCACTTGTCTTTCTTGCGCTGGTCCACCCGACCGCGCTCCCCACCCGCCGCCAACTCCTTGTAGGTGGAGCCAGACCAACGCCCAAATTCGATCTCCTTCAACCGATCATCCGTCTCAAACACATCGTCCAAACCCAACTCGCTGCGCACAATCCGCATCGTGGTCGATGAACGGTTCAGCGGCGACGCAACAAAGTGAAGCGTGTCGAGCGCAATGCCCTCCGCCTGCAGCCAAGCCTTCAGCGCCTTGCCATTGCGCGCCGCCTGGCTGAGCCCACGCTCGTTCATGGGGATATCAAACTGCCCCTGCAGCCGCCCCTCAACGTTCCAGGCTGTTTCCCCGTGGCGGATGTGAATCAGCCGCGCATTCTCTGGAAGCATCGCCGCCTAGACCACCTTCGCAATGTCCGGCGCGTCCACAGACTTCTTGCCCACCACGTGATAGCCATCGTCAACG
>CAKZYH010000297.1 GCA_937884725.1 uncultured Paracoccaceae bacterium | reverse complement strand
ATGAGCCGAACAGCCTTCCCAGCGCAAAAAACGGCATCGGCGAACCTCATGCGAAGATGGAAAGCGCCGAGTTTGTCATCAATCTGGGATCTGGCAACCTTCGGTCGTGGAGTGCGCGTCTCGTCTGCCACCGTCTCCGATCTGCGCAGATCACTCCCGGTCGATCTCAGCATCGAACAGGCTGCGGCCCTTGTCCCGCAGCCAGCCGGGGGCGAACCGCTCCACCGCCACCAGCGCGGCGAAGGGCAACGGGAACACCGCTGTGCGCTTGTTGCGCTCCCCCGCCTTGATGATCGCAGCAGCGCCCTTTTCCGCGCTCACCAAAAACGGCTTCGCGCCGTGGTGCCGGCGGGACATGGGGCTGTCGACAAAGCCGGGGCACACCACCGTCACGCCGATTTTCTGCCGGGCAAGCCGCGGCCGGATCGCGTGAGCGTAGGCGACCAGCGCGGCCTTTGTCGCGGCGTAGACCGCAAGGTCCGGCAGTGGCAAAAGCCCTGCGACGGACGACACGATCACGATTTGCCCGCCGCGCTCGCGCATCGCCGGCACGCAGGCGCGCACGGTGCTGATCGCGCCGGTGAGGTTGGCGTCGATCAAGCGCTGGGTGTCGGCCGCGCTCTCCAGCTCAGCCGGTGAACGGGGGCCAGCTGATAGCCCTGCGTTGGCATAAACCCGCGCGATCGGTGCGTTGTCAGAGGCCATCGCCAGCCACCCGCCGATATCGTCCGCCGCCACATCGAGCCGGCCGATGAGCACTGTGGCGCCCGCCGCCTCGGCAACGGTCTTCGCTGCGTTAAGACGCTCCTCGTTCCGCCCGATGAGCGCGAAACGCACGCCCGGAGCGGCAAGCTGCGCCACGATCGCCTGCCCAATCCCGCCCGATGCTCCGGTGATGACGGTGAGCGGTGCGCTCATCCGTGCTGGCGCATGAGGCGGGCCTTGTCGCGCTGCCAATCGCGCTTTTTCTCCGCCTCGCGCTTGTCGTGGACCTTCTTGCCCTTGGCGAGCCCGATCAGCACCTTCGCCATGCCGCGACTGTTAAAGTACATGCGCAGCGGCACCAGCGTCATGCCCTCCTGGGACACCGCGCCGGTGAGCTTGCCCACCTCACGCTTGTGTAGGAGCAGCTTCCGGGGCCGCCGCGTCTCGTGGTTGAAACGGTTCGCCTGCTGATACTCGGGAATGTAGACGTTGTAGAGCCACAGCTCCCCACCTGTCTCGCCGGCATAGGACTCGGCGATGTTGGTGCGGCCCTCCCGCAGCGACTTCACCTCCGTCCCCTTCAGCTGGATGCCCGCCTCAAGGGTGTCGATGATCTCGTAATTGAACCGCGCCTTACGGTTCTCGGCGATGACGCGCGAATTGGGGTCCTGGTTTTTGGGTTTTGCCATGCTCCCGGAAGTAGGCCACCGCCTCAATAGGCGCAAATTCGAAATTGGGTTGCCTCAGACACCCAGCACGCCCGGTCTGACTGGGACCGAATAAACGGCCCTTGGATGAAGATGTTTCGCTCGCCTGGGCCGAAGTTCACGAACGCGTCGGCCACACCACGCCCTTGCATGGAGACAATATAGGTGGGCGTGCCCGGCGCCCTGATTTCAAAGCTGCCGTCGCCGCCAAAACCGCGAAAGTCGCAGGGGTACCGGCCGTCGTCGCTGGTGAAGCATGTGGCAGGCTTTGCCGCCACGGGGCCGGCCAACAGAGCGGCCAGCGCCGCTGCACCCCAAAGACTCGCCTTCAGCATTACAAAATTCCCGCTACTGCCATCGCTTTGTCGATCGCAGCCTCGGCTTTCGCGCTCACTGGGACAAGTGGAGGGCGCAGTTCACTGGCCATTCTCCCCATGCGCGACAGCGCGTATTTTGCGCCGCCGGGGCTCGGCTCCAGGAACAGCGCCTCGTGGAGTGGCATCAGTGTGTCTTGAATGGCCAGCGCTGCAGCAAAGTCGCCGTTGGCGCAAGCGTTCTGAAATGCAGCGCACTGCGCCGGCGCCACGTTGGCAGTCACCGAAATACAGCCGACACCGCCGTGCGCGTTGAAACCCAGCGCAGTTGCGTCCTCGCCGGACAACTGCACGAAGCTTTGACCGCATGCCAAGCGCTGCTGTGAGGCGCGGCCAAGGTTCGCCGTCGCGTCTTTCACGCCGACGATGTTGGGGTATGTGTCGGCTAATTCCGCCATCGTCTCGACCGTCATGTCGATGATCGAGCGCGGGGGGATGTTGTAGATGATGATCGGCAGCGAGGTGGCTTCGGCAACGGCAGAAAAGTGCGCCTTGAGGCCCGCCTGGTTCGGCTTGTTGTAGTAGGGCGTGACCACCAAGACGCCGGTCGCGCCAGCCTTCTCGGCGTGCTGTGCGAGGCTGACAGCCTCCGCCGTGTTGTTGGATCCAGCACCGGCGAGGACGGGCACGCGCCCGGCGGCGGTCTTGATGCAGACCTCAACGACCTCGTTGTGCTCAGCGTGGCTCAGCGTTGGCGACTCACCGGTGGTCCCGACGGGGACGAGGCCGGTGGTGCCCGACGTGATTTGCCAGTCGACGAACGCCTCGAACGCGGCAACGTCAAACGCGCCATCGCGAAACGGGGTCACCAGCGCTGTGAGCGAACCTTGAAACATGACAGCCTAAAACCCCTACCCTTGTCTGCTGGCCGTCTGATCCGACATAGCCCATCACCGCAAAATCGACTCGACTTCGCCCACAAATTACCGTTGCGGTAAGCCTTGGGCGCTAAATCGCTGTTATCCACAAACGCGGAGTACGCCATGCAACGGCAACGGCCCCTAGTGCAAGCTCTGCTTTTGGCGCTGATCGGTGGTCTGTCAGTGCCAACAGCAAGCTCGGCGAACCCATTCATGGCTGCGCGGACCGCTGACGCGGCGCACGGCGTGAGCCTTGTTGCCGGTGCCATTCCGCGCCGCAATCCCCGCCGTGGCCGGGTGATTGTGATCCCTGACCACGCTATTCCGCTGCGCCGGCCCGTCGAAAGCGTGAGTGGTGTCGCGGCCGCTGCCAGCGCGCCTCAGCAAGGAACTGCTCCCGCCGGAGCGAACGAGCCTGACCGCATCGGCTCGCTGATGTCGGCGACCTCGCGGGTGTTCGCAGTCTTCTGCCGTCCGGACGATGGCACGCCACAGACCGCGCCCGTCGCTCCTAAGCGTGCGCCCGCCGCACCTGC
>CAKZYH010000296.1 GCA_937884725.1 uncultured Paracoccaceae bacterium | reverse complement strand
CCTCACTTTCCCTGCGGGGCTGGGCGCCGCGTTTGTCGCGGCCCGGCCGCCCGTCAATTTGCGCAATCTATCCCCTGGGGGCCCATGGGCCCCGCCGGAGGTGGCCTAGCGCCGCCTGTTGGAGTGCGTCGCCGCGCTTGCCCGATGCGCCACATTGCGCTGCGCACGGCTTCTGCCCAACAGCCGGCGCTAGGCCATCGGGCGGTGACGTGAAGGATCAAAGCGCTCTAAACCCTGCGCTGCGCCTCCGCGGCTGGATGGGGGAGCAGCCCTACGCGCTGCTGACGCTTGCGATGCTCCTCTGGGCACTCAACATCGTATCGGGGCGCGCGGTGGCCGACTTGCTGCCGCCGATCACGCTCGCACTGATGCGCTGGTCCATCGCGCTGATGATCTTGCTGCCCTTCACATATCGACGCCTGGTCGCCGACTGGCCGCTCATCCGCGCGCGCTGGGGCGTCCTCGTTCTCATCGGGCTGTGCGGCGTCGGCCTCTACAATACGCTGGTCTATATCGGCCTTGCCGAAACGACGGCGATCAACGCCACCGTGCTGTCCTCGCTGTTTCCGCTCGTCATCGCGACGCTGGGCTTCATCATTTACCGCGACCGCCTGACGGTCGGCCAGTTCATGGGCATCAGCATTTCCATCACCGGCGCCCTGGCGGTGCTGACCCAAGGCGATCTTGGCGTTCTCACAACACTCTCGTTCAACCCGGGCGACTTGTGGGTGATTGGCTCGCAGATCGCATACGCGCTCTACGCTGTGCTCCTTCGGGAAAAGCCGAGCGCCCTTCATCCTTTGTCGCTGCTGACAGTCACCATTATCGTCGGCGTGGTCGCGCTCGCACCCGCCGCCGCCATCGAACAGGCGGTCTTGCACCCGCCCATGATCTTCAACGCCACCTCGCTGACAGTGATTGCCTACGTGGCAACGTTGCCGGCGCTCGTGGCCTACATCTGCTTCAACAGAGGTGTCGCTCTAATCGGCTCAAACCGCGCCGGCGTATTTTTCCACCTCATCCCAATTTTCGGCAGCATTTTCGCCATCACGCTGCTCGGCGAAGCGCTTGGCCTCCATCATGTCGCCGGCTGGGGTTTGATCCTTACAGGCATCGCCATCACCCAGTGGGCGAAGCGGGACCCCTAGGGCCAAGCTAGCTCAGGGCAGCGTCACGCCAGAGTTCCGGGCATAAACCTTCGCCACCGCCGCATCGTCTTCCAGTCCCAGCCCGGAGCCCGATGCCGCCAAGAACTGTTGCAGCGCCGTCGACGCCATGGGAGCGGAGAAGCGAGCGTCCCGGCTGATATCGCTCACGAGCCCCAGATCTTTGACGAAAATCTCCACCGCTGACCGGGTCGTATAGTCCCCATCCACAATGTGCGGGCCGCGGTTTTGCAAAATCCACGAGTTGCCCGCGCACTCGCCAATCACGTCGACGATGAGGCCGGGGTCCAGGCCCTGAGACATGCCAAACGTGATTGCTTCGGCGGACGCAGCAATGTGCACGCCTGCGAGCAGCTGGTTCACCATCTTCATGGCCGAGCCCATGCCCGCCTTGTCGCCGAGGCGATAGACTTTGGATGACATGGCCTCCAGCGTGGGCATGGCCTTATCAAACGCTGCGCCAGCGCCGGCCGCCAAAATAGCAAGATCCCCGGCCGCCGCCCGCAACGTGCCCCCCGACACGGGCGCGTCCAGATAGCAGTCCTCGCCGAGCGCTTCGGCGGTGCCCGCCGCAAACGCCGGTGAGACGGTCGCCATATTCACAATGACTGCCCCGGCCTTGCGGGTTTGGGAGATGCCGCCCTCGCCAAAGCGGCCGTTTGCGTTGAGGAGGCCGTCCACTTGCACCGCATTAACCACCATCAGCACGACCACATCGGCTTCCGCGACGGCGGCGGGATCGGCGGTCTGACCGCTGTCTGCGGCAAACGCTGCTTCGCGATCCGCGTCAACGTCGAAGCCCGTCACGGTGTGTCCGGCGCGCACAAGGGCGCGGGCCATCCCCGCGCCCATGGCGCCGAGCCCGATGAATGCGACCTTTTGCTTTGCCATGACCGTCGTTCCTTGTTGTCGTCTTACAAAGCTATTGCGTTCTGGCGCTGCTGACATGGCGCAAAATCAGGAAACGAGACCGTCAGCCACGCGCTCATCGGCGTTACCGGTGCAAAACCGGGCTGATGAGATGCTGACAGTGCCGATTTGCGCCGCTATGCACGGGGGCAGTTGTCACTCCAGTGCCGGATAACGGAGCCGCTATGCCTGTCCTTCGTCAGCCGCTGTTCATCGTCATGACGGTGATCGCCGCGCTCGCCCTTGCCGCGGCCATGACCTTCTACATGGAATCCCAGCGGGTGGAGGCCGAGCGCGTGGACACACAGGCGGCACTGGGCGAGCTCCAGGACGCGAATGGAGCACTCTCTGCGGTGGAAACCAACATCGCACAGGGCGAACAGCGCGTTGCATCGCTCCAGGAAGAACAAAGCTTGGCCGAGACTGCGGTGAGCGAGGCTGAGACAGCACTTTCCGCGCTCAACGATCAGATCGCGACGCTGCAAGGCGATGTCGCGACGCTCGACACCCGCAGGGCTGCGGCCGACGAAGCCGCGAGCGCGGCGGAAAGCGCGCAGGCCGAGGCCGAAGCCAGCGCGGCGGACAGCACCGCAAGCCGCGACGCACTCACCGCCGCGGTGGCGCAGCTTGAGGCTCAACGCGACGAACTCACGGGCACGGTCGCATCGCTCACCGATGAGAGCGCAGCCTTGAATGCGCAACTCGAAGGGATGCAATCCGAAATCACTGCGGCCAACGAGGCGCTCGCGTCAGTGCAGGGTGACGTCAGCACGTCAGAAGCGACGCGCGATATGCTGAACACCGAGTTGTCCGGTCTGCAAGCTGACGTGAGTGCTGCACAGGCTGCCGTTGAAGCTGCCCAAAATGATGCCGGACAGGCGAGCGCGGATCTCAACGCTGTTCAGCAAGAGTTGACCTTGGCGAGACAAAGCCGCACCGCGCTCGCGGGTGCACTGACCGCCGCGCAGGGCGAACTGGCTGACACGCAGGCCGAGGCCGCGTCCGCGAACCAGGCGATTGCGTCGCTGGCTACCGAGGTGGAGAGCACCACCGCGGAGCGCGATGCGCTGGCCGCCGAACTGGCCTCGCTTCAAGAACAAGCGGCGAGCGTCACCGAGCAGACCGCCGCTGCTCAGAGCGAACTGTCCGTCCTGAATGCCACCATTGACGTCAAATCGAGCGTCAGCGAGGCGCTCGAAGCCGAGTTCGATGATGTGCAGTCAAGACTGAGCGGCGCGCAGAGCGAAGCAGCACGCGCCACGGAGGCATTGGCGAGCGCACAATCCGCGCTCGCAGAGCGGCAGGCGGCCGTCGACAACGCGACGGCAGAGCTCGCTGCACTCGAAGAGGGCGTCGCAGCCCAAACCGCCGCCCGAGACGCTTTGAACAGCGAGGTCGCTGGTCTGAGCGGTCAACGGGACGAGCTCGCAGCCGCGGTCGCAGCCGCGAACGAGCAACTGTCCGCAGCGCAGGCTGCAGCGGAAGAGGCCGCGACGGAGACCGCCACCGCTCGGGCCCAAACAGAGGCCCTCGCGGTGCGAGAGGGGGAACTGCGTTCCAGCGTGAGCGAGCTTGAAACGCGTTCGGCTGACCTGACCGAGAGCGTTGCAGCGGCCGAGCGCAGCAAAGAGATGCTGGAAACCGTCATCGCGTCCCTGGAAGAACAGGCCGCCGTGCCCGCACCGGTTGCAAGCAGCATCGCCACGCCATCCGCCATCACCAGCGATGCCGACGAGGCAGCCCAAGAGGCAGCGGCCGCCATCGATGCGCGAGTGGGCAGCGCAGCGGCCCCACCGAGTGCGTCGAGCGCTGACGGCGTTGTGTTCGCCAACGCTCAGCTATCGTTCCTCTTCCGCGCCGACAACACGTTCCGCCTGGAGGTGACGGAAGGCGCACAGCTGGAGGGGTCCTATGAGCAGGCCGATAACGTTCTGCGGCTCTACAACGTGGCCGGCGAGGGCGAATCGGTGTTCCCGCTCAACTGCGAGACGGCCCGCGTTGGTGATGTGCTGGAGCTGTCGGCTTACCAAGGCTCCTGCGTCGTCTTCAACGGCGTGCAACTGACGCGGCAGCCCGAGGTTCAGTGACGCTGGACTGCACCACGTTGGCGGCGCTGTAGGTAGTTGTACAATCGCTCGTGGCACCTTAACAGCGCTGTCGAAAGCCGGCTTAGCTCAGTTGGTAGAGCATCTGATTTGTAATCAGGGGGTCGGGGGTTCGAGTCCCTCAGCCGGCACCAATAAAAACAGGGGCTTACATTGTGAGGCCGGCGGGCCTCGCTGTGCTTGCCTTTCACATGCCTTCCACCGGAGGCGTAAGACCAAACGTGTTTGGGTCTCTCCACCCGACGCCGACCTTTAGCTCCGTCGTCCAGCAGAAGCTGGCGCCGCTCCTGTTGCCGCGCTTAGACCTTCAACTCTTCTTGTCGCCAAATCCGCTTCGTTTGTTTGTCGTTCACCAGCCAGCCTGCATCGCGTAGAAACTCGGCGATCCGGCGGTAGCCATCTCGCCCATACTGTCGCGACGCGCTATTCTGGCT
>CAKZYH010000295.1 GCA_937884725.1 uncultured Paracoccaceae bacterium | reverse complement strand
GGGTGCAAGGGGGCCGCAGGCCAGCGCAGCTGCTTGCCCCTTGCGGCGACTCCGGACGGTTGCCAGGGGACGAGCGCGATGGCGGTTCTGGTGATCAGGCGGGCCCCTGATGGCTGGTGAGCCTGAGCCCGCCGGCGGCCCTTGGAGCGCCGGATTAGGCTTTCTTGGCGGGAGGAATGGCGCCAGTGCGGCTCGTGATGAGGTCGTAGGCTTCCGGTCTGCGGTGGGCGGCGAAGTTGAAGACGCTGGATTTGTAGGAGGTGCATAGGTCGAGGTCGCAGCGGGCGACGATCAGCTCATCTTCGAGCGTTGTTGCTTGGGCGATGGTTTCGCCGGAGGGGGCGATGATTTGTGAGCCGCCGATCTGCATGACGCCTTCTTCGACGCCGCATTTTGCGATGCCTACGACGAAGGTCGCGTTTTGGTAGGCGCCGGACTGCATCACCAGCGTGTTGTGGTGGAGGCCAAGCGCGTCGTGGACGGGGGCTGGCGGGTTGTGGAGCGGAGTGTTGTAGCCGAGCGCGATGAGTTCGACGTCTTGCAGGCCCATGACGCGGTAGGTTTCGGGCCACCGGCGGTCGTTGCAGATGGCGAGGCCCACGTTGGCGCCGACGGCGTGGGTAACTGGGAAGCCGAGATTGCCGACTTCGAAGTAGCGTTTTTCCAGGTGCTGGAAGGCGCGCCAGGGCTCGTGCTCCGCGTGTCCCGGGAGGTGCACCTTGCGATACTTGAGGACGATTTCGCCGTTCTCGACCAGGATCGCCGTGTTGAAGCGTTTGTCGCCGTCTCGCTCCGCGTAGCCGAGGACGAAGGCCATGCCGAGGCGCTTGGCTTCGGCAAACAGCGGGGCCGTTTCGGCGGAGGGCATTTCGGTTTCGTAGTAGGCGTCGAGCTCGGCTTCGTCTTCCATGAACCAGCGGGGGAAGAAGGTGGTGAGCGCGAGTTCGGGATAGACGATGAGGTCGGCATCGTGGCGCTTGGCCTCTTTCATAAGGACAAGCAGGCGCTCGACGACCTCTGCGCGGGTTTCGGCTTTGGCGATGGGGCCGAGCTGGGCGCCGGCGACGGTTAGGATGCGGCTCATCAAGTCACCTCGTGGCACAGGGCGTTTAGGGTGTCTGCAAGAACGGTGACAGCGGCCGCGATGTGCTCGGGCGCAGTGTCTTCCGCGGGATTGTGGCTGATGCCGCCGATGGATGGGGCGAAGATCATGGCGGCGGGGCAAATGCGGGCGAGCATTTGAGCATCGTGACCCGCGCCGGAGATGAGGCGGCGGTGGGTGAGGCCGCGGGCGGCCGCGCCGGTTTCGATGCGGGCCACAAGGTTTTGGTCGAAGACGACCGGGTCAAACCTTGCGAGGCGTTGCGATGTGGCGGTGCAGCCGGTTGCCTCGGCGGCGGCGCTGATGGCGGCATCGAGCGCATCGTCGGCGGCGTTGAGGGTTTCGGCGTCGGGGTGGCGCAGGTCCACCGTCATAGTGGCGGCTTCTGGGATGACGTTGATGAGGTCTGGCGTCAGGGCCATTCGGCCGACTGTGGCGAGGAGGTCGGGGCCGAAGCGCTCTGGCAGTGCGAGTGCGGCATGGGCGAGGGTGATGGCGGCGCGGCCGGCATCACGCCGGAGCCGGTGGGGTGTGGCGCCGGCGTGGTTGGCTTCGCCGGTAAAGCTGATGCTGCGCCAGGCGATCCCTTGGACGCCTGTGACAGCGCCAAGCGCGAGACCGGCTTCGTCGAGGACGGGGCCTTGCTCCACGTGCAGCTCGACAAAGGCGTGGGGTGCGCGTTCTGAGAGGAGCGGGGCGTCGCCGGCGTATCGGGTGGCGGCAAGGGCATCGCCGAGGCGGGCTCCGTCGATGGCGGTGATCTGAAGGGCGTCGGCGATGGATAGCCCGCCAACGGCGACGAGCGATCCCAGCATATCGGGCGCGAAGCGGGCGCCTTCCTCGTTGGTGAAGTTTGCCACCACCAAGCCGCGGGGCGGTGGGGCGGCGGCCATCGCTTCGGCGACGGCGAGGGCGGCGACAACACCGAGGGCGCCATCGTAGCGGCCGCCGGTTGCGACGGTGTCGAGGTGTGAGCCGCTCATGACTGGGGCGAGGTCGGGGCGGGTGCCGGGAAGGTGCGCGTACATGTTGCCGACCGGGTCGACGGTGAGCGACAACCCTGCGGCCTTGGCCCAGCCGGCGAAGAGGTCGCGCCCCGCTTTGTCGTCGGCGGAGAGGGCCATGCGCTGGGCGCCTTTGGGGGGCAGCGGGTGGATGGCGCAGAGCGCATCGAGGCGCACTTGGAGTGTCTCGACGTTGGGCGCTGCCATTTGGGCTGCCAATGGCGTGGTCATGCAGCGGCGCTCATGACGCTTTCTGGGGCGCGGCCGACAATCTCTTCGTAAAGCGATGCATCGGTGGCGCCTTCGGTGCCCAGGAGGAAGACTCGGGCTTGGGCGTCGAGGCCGAGCGCTGCGCGTAGGTCTGGGCGTTTTGACAGGGCGAGGAGGGCGCCAACAGCGCCGCCGGCGCACTCGCCGCCGACGAGCGCGGGGTCGTTGCCGTGCGGGGTGGCGAGTGCGCGCATGCCCTCAAACGCTAAGCGATCGGGCACAATGAGCGCGGCATCTGCGCCGGTGTGGAGCACCTCCCAGGCGAGATCGGAGACTGTGCCGCAGGCAAGGCCAGCCATCGCGGTCTGGGTATCGCCGGGGACGGTGACGGGGCAGCCGGCGGCAAGGCTTGCGGCGACGCACGCGGCGGTGACGGGTTCGAGGACGATGAAGCGGGGGCGGTCGGCGCCGTAGTGATGCCAGAACGCGGCGCAGATGGCGCTCGCGACGCCGCCCACGCCGGCTTGAACGATGGCGTGGGTTGGCGGCGCATGGAGCGCGCCAACAACTTCGCTCGCGATGGTGCCGTAGCCGTACGTGATGGCTTCGGGCACTGCGCGATAGTCGCCGGCGGCGGTGTCTTGAATGACGGGGCTGCCGGTTTGGGCGCCGTAGGCGAAGGCTTTGCGCACGCTGTCGTCATAGCCGCCGGGGCAAATGGTGAGGGTGGCGCCAAGGGCAGTGATGGCCTCGCGCCGTCCGTCGCTCATGCCGTCGTGCGCAAAGATGTGCGCCTTGGCGCCGAACTGCTGGGCGGCCCAGCTGAGGGCGCGGCCGTGGTTGCCATCGGTGGCCGAGACGAGGGTGAGGTTGGCGAGATCTGCCGCATACGACCC
This sequence comes from uncultured Paracoccaceae bacterium, assembly GCA_937884725.1. Taxonomy (GTDB): domain Bacteria; phylum Pseudomonadota; class Alphaproteobacteria; order Rhizobiales; family Amorphaceae; genus Acuticoccus. Next base: position 6,518 of record CAKZYH010000295.1, on the reverse strand, counting down.
GCGGACAATGCCGGCGAGAAGCTCGGCGTGGCTTTTGGCCGGATGATGGGGGGCGAGCTTTTCGGCGAGCGCGTTGGCGGCGGCGTAGGGGGCGCCGAGCGGTTTGAAGCTTCCCAGGCCAAAGCGTTCGCCCTCGTCTTTGTAGAGGACCGCGCCCACGTCGCACTGCGCGGCGAGGGCGGAGAGGTCATGCAGCGGCGTTGGCGCGTAGCTTGGCATTGCGGCGATGTGGGTGGCTGCGGAGGCAAAACCATCGGCGGTGAAGGGGCCGGCGGGCGCCGCTGTCCTTGGTGCCGAAGCGGGGTTGAGGACGAGGCCTAAGTCAATTTGCGCGGTGATCATGGGGAAACATAAGCGCGACTTGGCTGGGAAAATCTAGCGCTAGACTGACCGGGTAAGGCGCTAGGGTGCGTTGCGTTTTCCTTCTGCAATGCGCTCTCTCTGTAGTGTGTAAAGACCCGTGGCGACGATGATGATCGCGCCGAGCGATGTCCAGGCATCCGGAAAGTCGCCAAACAGGACGATGCCGTACAGCGTGCCCCAGACGAGCAGCGTGTATTGGATCGGTGCAATCGCGACCGCTTGGGCCACTTCAAGCGCCTTGATGACCAAGAGCTCGCCAAAGCTTGCCATCACCGCGACTGATGCGAGGAGGGCAATATCGCGGGCATTGTCGGGCCAGACCCAGACGAACGGGAGCGGGATTGTGAGGACCGCGGTGCTCGCGATGGCGGTGTAGGCGATGGTTGTACCGACACTGTCGAATTGGGTGATGTGGCGCGAAATGATCTGGCGTACTGCGAAGAGCGCGGCGGCCAGAAAGACAAGCCCGACGGCGGGATGCATGACGCCAAGCCCGGGGCGGATGACGATGAGCGCGCCGCCAAAGCCGATGGAAATTGCGAGCCAGCGACGCCATCCGACCGGCTCCCTCAGTATAAGCCCGGCCATCAACGTCACTATGAATGGGGCCACGAACGAGACCGCGACGGCGTCGGCGAGCGCCACATAGGCGACTGCGGTCACAAAAAGGGTCGGCGAGAGGCCGGCGATGGTGCCGCGCAGGATCTGGAGGCCTGGCTTCTTCGTTTTGAGGACGTTGACGCCGCGGAGCGCCAGAAAGACGGCGACGCCCAGAAGCAAGCCGAACTGGCGGATCCACGTGATTTGGATCGGGTGGAAGTTTTCGGTGAGGAGCTTTGCCTGCGCGTCCACCGCGGCGAAGAGGAACATGCCGCACCCCATGAACAGGATGCCGCGTCCGCTCTGATTTCGCGCCGGATCGATGGGCGGTTGGTGTTGTGTGCCTGCGCTCAGGACGATGGTCCTTGTTCCCCGACCGGGCTATCGGGTCGGTGGCCCTGGGGCCAGCCGCCACCGAGCTTTTTTGCCATTCAAGATCGCGGTGTGCCGGGGTGCTGTTCGGCGCACCGACGTTACTACTCCGCCGGTCCTGGGGTTGGTTCAGACGGGGGGGCTTTGCGGTTGCTGAAGAGGCCCTTCACCCACTCGCGTCCGCTTTGGAAGATCACGTAGAGCGCGGGGATGGCGAAGATGCCGACCACGATCGCGACGATCATGCCGCCGGCAACCGCCGTGCCGACGGTGCGGCGGGTGATCATTGAGGCGCCCACCGCAATGACGAGCGGGATGATGCCGGCGACGAAGGAGAGGCCTGTCATCATCACGGCGCGGAAACGGGTGTGGGCCGCATCCACCGCGGCCTCACGGATAGTGGCGCCGGCCTCCCGCCGGGCCTTGGCGAACTCCACGATGAGGATTGAGTTTTTCGCCACCAGCGCGATCAGGATCACGAGCCCGATCTGTCCGTAGATGTCGAACGCGAGCCCCACCAGGTAGAGTGCGCCAAGGGCTCCGCAGATGCCGAAGGCGACCGACAGAAGCACCGGGATGGGGATCACCCAGCTCTCGTACAGGCCCACCAGGAAGAGGTAGGCGAAGAAGATCGAGAACATCAGGATAATGGTGGTCTGCCCGGCGGCCGCCTTCTCCTGGAGCGCGGTTGCTGTCCACTCATAGCCATAGCCTGGCGGTAGGGTGTTGGCGGAGACCTCTTCCATCGCCGTCAACGCTTCGCCGGAGGAGTAGCCCTCCGCCGGACCGCCGGTCAGCGTGACGGACCGGTAGTTGTTGTAGCGGATGATCGACTGCGGGCCGGTGATGTAGCGCGGGGTCGCGACGGCGGAGATGGGGACCATCTCGCCAGAGCGGTTGCGCACGTGGATCCGGTTGAGGTCGGGCACCGCGTTTCGGTCGGTTTCCTGAGCTTGAATGTTGACCTGCCAGGTGCGGCCGAACTGATTGAAGTCGTTCACGTAGGCCGAGCCAAACGTCCCCTGCAGGGCGCTGAACAGGTCGCTGACCGAGACGCCAAGTGTTTGAAGCCGCTCCCGGTCGATGTCGAGAAAGAGCTGCGGGGTCGATGCGGAGTATGTGGTGAAGACCTGGCCGAGGCGCTCGTCCTGGTTGGCGGCGATGGCCATGCCGCCGGCGACTTGGGCAAGGTCCACCGGTGAGCGGCCCTGCAGGTCGTTCAGCTGATACTCAAAGCCGGAGCCGGTGCCGAGACCGATGATAGGGGGCAGGTTGAACGCGAACACCATCGCTTCGCGCACACCAAGGCCCATCGCCGTCGTCTGTTGGATCAGCGCGTTGACGTTTTCGGACGCATCGGGCCGGTCCTCAAATGACTCAAGGGCGACCGCGATGAAGGCGCTGTTGGGCGTCACGATGCCGTCGAGCAGCGAATAGCCCGATGCGCTGATGACGTTCTCCACCCCTTCGAGCTGGCGCACCTTCTCCACGAACTCTGCGCGGACACGATCGGTGCGGTTCACCGAGGCGCCTTCGGGCAGCTTCATTTCGACGATGTAAAGGCCCTGGTCTTCTGAAGGCAGAAAGCCGGTGGGGACGACGCCAAACAGGTAGCCCGTCGCGCCGAGCGCGCCGGCAAGCAGGATCACACCGACGATGACCCGCCGCACGGTGAAGCGGATGATGCTGACAAAGCCGTCGCGGGTTTTGTCGATCCCGCGCGAGATCCAGGCGAGGACGCCTTTGCGCGGGCCGACCTGGGGCTTCAGGAGCATGCCGCACAGGGCCGGGCTCAGCGTGAGCGCGTTGACGGACGAGATCAGCACCGAGACCGACACGGCCACGGCAAACTGCTGGAAGAGTTGGCCTGAGAGCCCCGGAATGAAGGCCACGGGGACGAACACCGACAACAGGACAAGCGTGGTCGCGAGCACCGGTCCGGTGAGCTCTTTCATCGCCTGGCGGGTGGCTTCTTTGGCGCCGAGTTCGGGGTTCTCGCTGAGGACGCGGTCGCAGTTTTCGACGACCACGATGGCGTCGTCGACCACGGTGCCGATGGCGAGCACCAGGGCGAGCAGCGAGATGGTGTTGAGCGTAAAGCCCATGGCGAGGAGGACAGCGAACGTACCGATCAGCGATACCGGCACGGCGGCGGTCGGGATGAGGGTTGCGCGCACGCTGCCGAGGAACACGAACACCACGAGGATGACGAGGACGAACGCCTGGATCAGCGTTGTCTGAAGCTCTGAGATCGAGGCTTCGATGAAGGTGGTGAGGTCGTAGGTCAGGTCGTAGGTGAGGCCGCCGGGGAAGTTCTGCGAGAGGTTTTCCAGCGTGCTCACGACCCCTTCTTTGATGGCGAGCGCGTTGCCGCCGGGGGACTGGGTGATGGCGAGCAGCACCGTCGGCTGGTCGTTAAAGACGGCGATGGAGTCGGAGTTGCGCGCGCCAAGTTCAACGGTCGCGATATCGCGCACGCGCACGAACGAGCCGTCTGGGTCGGCGCGCAGGACGACGCTTTCAAACTCCGCAGGATCGGTGAGGCGGCCCTGGGTGACCATGTTGAGTTGGAGCACCGGGTCGTCGGCGAGGGGCTGCGCGCCGACGCGGCCGATGGCGGCCTGAACGTTCTGCGCCCGGAGCGCTGCTATCACGTCGTTGGGCGTAAGGTTGAGGCTTGTCATGCGGTCAACGTCGAGGATGACGCGCATGGAGTAGTCGCGTGCGCCGATCACCGACACGTCGCCGATGCCGGGCACCCGCTTCAGCGGATCGACGAGGTTGATGGTGGCGTAGTTCGACAGGACGAGATCGTCGAGCTCGCGGTTCTCGTCGTAGATTGAGATCATCAGAAGCGTCGCGTTGGACGCTTTGCGCACCGTGACGCCGGTGGCGGTCACTTCCGAGGGGAGCTGCGCTGTGGCCGCCGACACGCGGTTTTGCACGTTGACGGTGGCAATGTCGGGGTCTGTGCCGACCGCGAAGGTGACGGTGAGGCGGTAGCTGCCGTCGGCCGCGGAGGTGGACTTCATGTACAGCATGTCGTCCACGCCAACGATCTGCTGTTCGATCGGCTGGGCGACGGTTTCTTCGACCACTTCGGCGCTGGCGCCGGGGTAGAAGGCGGACACGCTGACCTGCGGCGGTACCACCTCGGGAAGCTGGGCGACCGGGAGGCGCAGCAGCGAAACGAGACCGGCCACCGTGATGACGATGGAGATGACGAGCGCCAGCCGCGGCCGGTCGATAAAGACGGAAGAGATCACAGTGTCAGCCCTCGGACTGCGACGCGTCGGTCCCGGCTGTGGCGGCATCGACCACGATGCCTGGGCGCACCTTGTTGACGCCCTCTGTGATGACGAGTTCGCCCTCTTCTAGGCCGCTCGACACGATAGCGCGGCCCTGATCAACACGGGGGACCTCGACGCGGCGCTGTTCGACCTTGCTGTCGCCGTCGACCACCATGACGAAGGCACCGAGCTGGTCGCGCTGCACGGCGGTTTGGGCAACGTTGAGCACCATTTCTGGGCTGTCTTGTTCGAGCCGGACACCGACGAGGGCGCCATCAAGGAGGACGCGGTTGGGGTTGTCGAACACTGCGCGCACGAGGACGGTATCAGTGCCCTGGTTCACCTCGGCGTCGATAAAATCTACCGCGCCCGTTTGGTCGTAGATAGACCCGTCCGGAAGGATCAGCTCCACCTTGACCGCTTCATCGTCGGGTGAGCCGTCGGCGCCGGCTTCGATTTGGTAGCGCAGGATCTGAGCGCTGGTGACGGGGAATTCGGCGGTCATGGGGTCGAGCCGGGTGAGCGTGGTGAGCGCTCCGCTGGCTGGCTCCACGAAGGCGCCGACGTCGACGTTGGAGAGGCCCACGATCCCGTCAAAGGGGGCGGTGATGGTGGTGTAGGACAGGTCTAGGTTCGCTCGGTCGAGCTGGGCTTCGAGGCGCCGTTCCGCACCTTCCGCGCGTGCCACGTTGGCCTCCGCAACATCGAGTTCGGATTGCGGTGACACATCGCGCTCCACGAGGCGCTGCTTACGTTCCACCTCGATCTCGGCGAGTTTCGTGTCGGCGCGGGCTGCTTCCAGCTCGCCCTGGGTCTGGTCCACCACGGCCTGGTAGGCGTTGGGTTCGACTTTGTAGAGGATATGGCCTTCTTCGATGACCTGGCCTTCAGTGAAATTGGTCTCTTGAAGGAAACCGGAGATGCGCGCCCGCACATCGACTTTCTGGATCGCCTTGAGCCGGCCGGTAAAAGACACGCTGGGGCGAAGGTCGGACATGACTGCCGCTTCCACGAAGACGGCGGGGGCGGGCGGTGCGTTTTGTGCCAAAGCGGGAGTGAGCGGCAGGCACACTACTAGCCCGATGGCGAGGCCGCCCAAGTTCACACGTCCCATCGCTTTTGCTCCCACAGCACGGTTGTGTGCGATGCGGCTGGCTGACCCGTCAGTCTTATCGCTTTGTCCTGAGAGCGAGCCCGTTTCTGACGGTGAGGTCAAGGGTTGAGGTGCCTTCGGCCCGGACTTTACACCTGGTGAGAGACCGGCGGTTTGGGCGAAGCGGGCAAGGCGGCGTGACCCGTTTTAGGGGCCGAACACCTTCATAGTGTGTTTCCGGCGAGTAGGGCGTTCGCGGCATCGTAGTCGTCGGGGGTGTTGAGGTTGAAGAATGGGTCGATGTCGCCGGCTTCGAACACGACAGTGGCGGCGCCTTGTCGGTCGGCCCAGGCCACCATTTTGCGCACGCCCTCGCTGAGCGCGACCTCCAGCGCGTCGCGTAGGGAGACGGGCCAGACGCCGAAGGTGGGGTGGCGCATGTTGCCCTTGTCGGGGTGGGGTGTGGCGGCAAGGGCGATGGGGGTGGCGGCCGTCCGGGCGCCTGCGAGCCGGGCGGTGAGGTCGGTGGGGAAGAAAGGGGTGTCGCCGGCGACGGTGATGATGGCGTCGCCGCCTTCGCGCTTTGCCCAGTCGAGCCCTGCCAAGACTCCGGCTAACGGGCCGAGGCGATCATCGTTGGCATCGGGGAGGATAGGGAGGCCGAACTCTGCGTAGCGGGCGGGATCGCCGTTGGCGTTGATGGCGATCCTGCTCACCTGCGGCCGCAAGCGGGTGAGGACGTGGTCGATGACGCGGGCGTTGCCGAGCGGCAGAAGGGGTTTGTCGACGCCGCCCATGCG
>CAKZYH010000294.1 GCA_937884725.1 uncultured Paracoccaceae bacterium | reverse complement strand
GGGGGGTGGGGTGGCCTCGCTGCTGCCTGCGCTCCCCTCGGCTGATGGCCGCTTGGCCGCGGCGTCCCGCTCGGCGTCGGGGCGCGTGCGGGAGGCGGAAGCGGAGGCCAACGCGACCGCGGTCGTGAGCAGCGCGCTTAACGAGGGGTCGGTTCAGGCCATCAACTACTTTGTGGCCGACAAGTACGTCGAAGCCCTCCAAGCCATCGCGACCGCGCCGAACCAGCGCACACTCATCCTGCCGGTCGATGCCACCGCAACGCTCGGCGCCCTGGCGGGCGTCGCCGAAATCGCTAAGGAGGCCTTTGGCAGCGCCGACAGGACCGACGCGAACGCCTCCCCTGCCCCACGGCCATCCGTGCCCAACCAGCGCGGCCAAAACGGGAGCACCACCTGATGGGCGTCGCGCTCGCCATGTTCACCGCCCTTGGCCCGTACGCGTGGTTCATTGTCGGTGCGGTCTTGTTGACCGCCGAGGTGATTTTGCCCGGCCTCAACCTCATCTGGTTCGGTGCAGCGGCAAGTGGCGTGGGTGCCATCCTGCTGTTCACCCCACTCGACTGGACGGTGCAGATCGCGCTGTTCATCGGCTTCTCCGCCGCCAGCGTCGTCGCAGCGCGCTTTATCGCAGCCCGCCGGGAGGGTGATGACGCAGACACCGTCAATCGCGGGGCCGACACCATGATTGGCCGCGAAGTGGTTCTCGCCGAGCCGATCACCGCCGGGCATGGCCGCGCCCACGTGGCCGACACCTTATGGCGCGTGACTGGTCCGGATGCGCCGGCTGGCGCCCGGGTCAAAATCACCGGCATCGATGCCGCAACGCTCGTGGTCGAGCCTATCAGAACCAGTGAATAGCGTGCACTGACGGCGCTTGCCGTTGAGCTCGCTCGGCGACCCAGGCACGTTCATCCCATGAAAATCGAATTCCAAAACCTCATCGAGGCGACATGGATTGAGCGGCGCAAGCGCTTCATGCTCGACGTTGCGTTCGACGACGGCACCAGCACGACCGCCCACTGTCCCAACACCGGAGCCATGAGCGGCGTCTCGACGCCTGGCAGCCGGGTCCTGCTGTCCACGTCCGACAACCCCAAACGCAAGTACGCCCACACCCTGGAAGCGGTTCGGATCGGGAGCACGTGGGTGGGCGTGAACACACAAAACCCCAACAAGATCGGGATGGCGATGGCGAAAGCCGGCGCGCCTCCCTTCCCTTCCGGCCTCATCCGGCCGGAAGTGCGCTACGGCAAAGCCGAGCGCGTCGACATCCTTATTGAGGATGAGGACGGTCAACGCACCTTCGTCGAGATCAAGAACGTGCACCACGTGCGCAATCCCGGCGAAGCCAACTTCCCCGATTGCGTCACCAGCCGCGGCGCAAAACACCTCTACGCTCTTGCGAACGAGGTCGCAGCCGGTCACCGCGCCATCAACCTGTTCCTGATCCAACGGGACGATGTCAGCGCCTTCACCCTCGCCCGCGACATCGATCCCGGGTACGCCGAAGCGTTCGACTATGCCGCCAGCGCAGGCGTCGAAATGTGCGCAGTGCGATGCAGCGTCTCCCACGGTGGCATTGAGGCGGCCGGAATAATTCCCATACTTGAAAAGACAGTCGCGCAGGCGGCCTAGCGTCAACCTAGTTTTGCAGGGCAAGATGCCGCCTGTCAGGCACGCTTAAAGCGCTGTCGCCGGCGGCTTCAGTTCGTTACTTATGGACACAATGGTCGAATTTATTGACGCGGCGAGCGCGCCGCAGCGAAACACAGGGCAAGTCCGCCTGCATGATGCTGCGGCGTTTGAGGGCATGCGATACGCAGGCGGCCTAGCGTCGGCATGTCTTGATGCCCTGTCAGACCTCATCAAGCCCGGCACCACGTCGCAAGACATCGATGATTTCGTCATGGACTTTGCCGAACGCCACGACGTTTTGCCCGCCACGCTGTTTTACCGCGGCTATCGCAAAGCCTGCTGCACGTCGATCAACCACGTGGTCTGCCACGGGATCCCAGCTAAAAAACCGCTGAAGGATGGCGATGTGCTCAACGTCGACGTCACCTTCATCGCCGACGGCTGGCACGGCGACACCAGCCGGATGTACGGCGTGGGCAACGTGCGCCGCGCAGCTCAGCGGCTGATGAATGTCACCCTCCGAGCACTGGAGATCGGCGTTGAGGCGGTGAAGCCAGGCAACACCACCGGCGACATTGGCGCTGCCATCCAGACCTATGTGGAGGGCGAGCGCTGCTCAGTGGTGCGCGAGTTTTGTGGCCATGGCGTTGGCCGCTTGTTCCACGACATGCCCAACATCTTGCACTATGGACGGCCCGGTGAGGGCGTCCTCCTCAAGCCCGGCATGATTTTCACCATCGAGCCGATGGTGAACCTTGGCCGCCCCCACGTGAAAGTGCTGTCCGACGGATGGACCGCCGTCACCCGTGACCGCTCGCTATCCGCTCAGTACGAGCACTCGGTGGGCGTGACTGTGGACGGCGTTGAGGTCTTCACTGCGTCACCGCTGCTAGATCGCCCTAAGGCTGTTGGCAGCGCCAGCTAACCTTTCTAAGGTTGTGACCGCGTCAACCGCGGCGGTGCACACGACCCATGGATGGGGAAGATCCAGTTCTGGAACGGCTTCGCGCGGCAGTGGCCGCACGCGTTGCCGACACCGTTCCTCCGGAGACTTCAACTGATCCGGCAGGTGCGAGGCCACCTGTCCAACCCGCCCCCGTAACTCCGCAGCCCGCGCCAGCTGAGGGGCATGATGAGCCCGCCGCGACGCAGCCAGCTCGTAAACCGGTCCAATCCACGTTGCCTCTCATTGAAACGGCGGACGCCACCGTCGCGAGCGAACCGACCCCTGCGGAGCCGAAAGACTCCGCCGCAAAGCCGAAAACGTTCGACACCAACGATTATCGTCATGGGCACCGTCAACGCTTGAGAGCCCGGTTCGACGCGAGTGAGACGCTGGCGGACTACGAGCTTCTAGAACTCCTGCTGTTCCGATCGATCCCTCGGCGCGACACGAAGCCCATCGCCCATGCGCTTATGAAGCGGTTCGGGTCCTTCACCGCCGTGGTGAGCGCACCCGCTGGCGAGCTGAAATCGGTCAAAGGCATTGGTGATAGCGTCGCGGCCGACTTCAAGCTCATTCGCGCGGCAGCCGAGCGCTTCGCCTTCGCCTCGCTGGCGCAAAAGGACCTCGTCAAATCGACCGACGACGTCGTGACGTACTACCGCGTCCAACTGCGGGACGCCGTGCGAGAGGAGTTCCACACGCTCTTCCTGGACCGGAAAAACCACGTGATCGCCAGCGAGCGGCTCGCCAGCGGAACCGTAGACCACACGCCGGTCTACCCGCGGGAGGTGCTTCAAGCGGCGCTTCGGCATGGCGCGACCGCCATCGTGCTCGTTCACAACCACCCGTCGGGCGATCCAACCCCGTCCCGCGAGGATGTGTCGATGACCCATAAGCTGATTGCCGCGCTGGAGCCGGTCTCGATCAGCGTGCACGATCATCTCATCATCGGGCGCCACAAGGCGGTGTCACTGCGCGCCGAAGGCCTAATCTAAAGCCTGTCTGCCGCCCATCGGTGGACTAAGTCTCCGTCGAGAAACGCTCGCTCTCAACGAAGGTGGACGATGGCAAACGGTACACTCCTGTGCATAAGCGGATCGCTGCGGCAGCACAGTTTCAACACCAAGCTGGTCAAAGAGGCGGCCCGGATTTTCGACGCGGAAACAACGCTATGGGCCGATCTGCGACTGCCGCTCTACGACCAAGACTTGGAGGCTGACGGGTTGCCGGAGCCGGTCCAAACGCTGATCGGGCAGATTTCCAGCGCCGATGCCGTCGCCATCTCGACGCCGGAGTACAACAAAGCCCCACCAGGCGTGTTGAAGAACGCGCTCGACTGGGTCAGCCGGACGAAGCCGATGCCGCTAACGGGCAAGCGCGTGGCTATAATGTCCGCCTCGGCCGGCCGTTCTGGCGGCGAGCGCGCGCAATACATGTTGCGGCATTTTCTCGTCCCCCACGGCGCGGAAGTCGTTCACGGCCCCGAGGTTCTGGTTGGATCCAACTTTGATCAATTCGACGGCGATCGCTTGATCAACGAAATCAACCTCAAAGCGCTGACCGAATTGATGGGCAAGTTGCGCGAGGCAGCTAACCTTTAGCCAGCGTTTCGGGACACAATGGTGTCAGTTGCAGGTCATTGCCCGGACGGAATGTCCTGCAACCCTTTGAACAAATCGCGGAACGTCCGCAGCGCGGTATCGGTCACCTCAAGGGCGCGATCAATGTCGCGCCGGGTCGTGGACGTAATCAGCGGCTCGCTCTCGTCATCGCTAGCCATCGGTGCGGCAAGTTCTGCAATGCGCGCAAGCGTCGCCTTCAGAACTGCGAGTTCTGCACGCAGCGCTTCGTTCTCAGCGCGCAGTTCGGCAATCGTCCCTGCGGCGCCCTCTCCGACCGCTGTGACCACGGTCTCGCACTCAACACCCTCGTTCGCGTCACCGCGACAAAGCTCTACCGCCCCCGTCGTGCGGTCCAGACGCATGAACCCGCCACGGACGTCCTGGATGTGAAACCGCGCCTCGTCGGTCTCAGCCACCGCCGGGAGCGGAGCGGCCAACATAGCCGCAACGATGCAAACGCGGGCGAGCATGGCGAGCCGCTATTCCAGCCGGAGCGCCGTGAAGCGAAGGCCGCCGGTCGGGTTGGAGAGCGTGAGGAGCGCCGTGCTGCGCCCGTCAGCTTTCAGCGCTTCCACGCGCTGCAAAACCTCCGACGGTGAGGACACGGCCCGTTGGCCGACCTCCAAGATCACGTCGCCCTCCACAACGCGCTTGTCGGCGGCGTTGCTGTCCTCTTCAACCTCAAGCACCAGCACGCCGTTCACGTCTGGGTCGATCTCGTACTCGGTCCGCCGCTCTTCTGTCAGCGCGGCGAGCGCCATGCCAAGCAGCGCCACTTCGGCCGTGTCGGTCGGCGCATCCGTGGTCGCTTCCTCGTCGTCATCGGGTTCAGCCCGCAGTTCACCCTCTTCCAGAAGGCCAAGGGTCACAGCAAGCTCGACCTCGTCCCCGTCGCGCAGCACTGTGACCGGCACCTCTTCGCCGATCATGCTTTCCGCCACGATCCGCGGCAGTTCACGGCTTTCTTCGACCACCTCGCCGTCAAAGCGAAGCACCACGTCGCCCGTCCTGATCCCTGCTTCGTCGGCAGGCCCATCCTCGGTGACGCCTGCGACCATCGCGCCGGTGGGCTCCTCAAGCCCCGCGTCCTCAGCCAACTCCTCGGTCACGCGTTGAATGCGCACACCGAGCCAGCCTCGGCGGGTCTCGCCGAACTCTAAGAGTTGTCCGATAACGTTCTGCGCAATCTCCGACGGGATCGCGAAGCCGATGCCGATGGAGCCACCGCTCGGCGATATGATCGCGGTATTAATCCCGATGACGTTGCCATCCATGTCGAACAACGGTCCGCCCGAGTTGCCGCGGTTAATGGCCGCATCGGTCTGAATGAAGTCGTCGTAGGGGCCATTGCGCAGGTTCCGGTTGCGCGCCGAGATGATCCCCACCGTCACCGTTCCGCCAAGGCCAAACGGGTTACCGATCGCCATCACCCAGTCCCCGACGCGCTTGTCATCGGAGGCTGCAAAATCCAGCGCCTCGAACTCGTCCTCGGTTTGAAGCTTCAAAACAGCGATATCGGTCTTCGGGTCACGGCCGACGATGTCGGCTGGAAACTGCCGCCCATCGGCAAAATTCACCGTCACCTCGTCGGCATCTTTGATGACGTGGTTGTTGGTCACGACCACCCCGTCCGCCGAAATAACAAACCCGGAGCCCTGGGATTCCAACCGCCGCGGGGCGCGCCTGCCGTCGTTCTCGAAAAACTCGTCAAAAAATTCCTGGAACGGTGTGTCGTCTTCGTCTTCCCCGTCCGGACGCTCTCGCGGCACCCGTTGAGGCCGTTCGCCGCCAACATTTTGCGACGTGGAGATGTTCACGACCGAACCCATGAGGTTGTCCACCAGGTCTGCCACTGAGCGAGGACCGACCGTCTGCGCGCCAGCGGAAATGGGGGACATGGCGACAGCCAACGCCAGGGCAGCACAAACAGCGGTTCGGGACAAAACCATGGTGGCTCCTCAGACTAATCCAGGTTCAGTTGGCCGGGTTCGAGACCATTGCGCAAGTGAAAGAATGAGAAGGTTGGCGAGCGCTGGCGATAGGCAAGGCGTGCGTCGACGCAGTCACCTGGAAAACTGCTCAGCTACGAGCGAGCCATACCAACACAACGCCAGCAGCGAGGCTGACCACGCCACCGATGCGAAGCGTATCGACGTCACTGGTTTGGAGCTTGGCCAGAACGTCGCGCATGAAGCCAGGGGCCAGCGCATAAAGAAGGCCCTCGGCGGCTAAAACCAAACCGAGGGCCAACAGTATCGTTGTCATTCCACCGTGGTGGTGGTGTCAGCATCCGCTTCCGCAGCGGCGAGTGAGGGCTCCTCCAAAGCGGACTCCGCCTCAACCACTGCCGCGGCCTCATCGCCCGCGTCATCAGCCTCACGCAGGCTCTCCTCCGCCGCCGCGTTGGCGAGGATCGAGCTTGCCCGCTCAGCGGCCTCGAGGGCGGAGGCGGTCTCCTCCTCCACGGCCTCAATGGCAGCCGCGGCCGTCTCATTGGGAGCAGGCTCTTGGGTTAACGATGCCGCCTCGTCCGCCTCAACACCCTCGATAACCTCTTCGGTGGGCGTGGTGATTGCCGGAGCCGGTGTCACAGGAGCGGCAGGAGCGTCGCTTGCACGGCGGGACACGCCCAGCGGGTCGTTGAAGAAGCGGAAGAAGTCCGCGTCAGGCGACAGGACCAGCCGCGTATCGTTCGCGGCAAGCGAGGCCTCATATGCCTGCATGGCACGATAGAAGGCGAAGAACTCGGGATCCTGGCTGAAGGCGGCCGCAAAGATCGCGTTCCGTTGACCATCCCCTTGACCGCGAATTTGCTCCGCTTCGCGCTGCGCTTCGGCTTGCAGCACAGTTGATTCACGTTCCGCGGCGGCAACGATGCGGCGGGCCGCTTCTCCACCTTCAGCGCGGATCTGCGCTGCTTCCTGTTCACGCTCGGTCTGCATTCGGCGGAAAATCGCTTCAGAGTTGGTTTCCGGCAGGTCGGCGCGACGGATTTTTACGTCGACCACCTGCACGCCAATGCCCTGCGCGTTGGCTGCCACCTGCTGCGTGATCCGGTTCATGAGCGAATCACGATTGTCCCGCACGATGTCCGTAAACGTGGCATCAGCAAGCACAGCACGCAGCGACGATTGAGCGAACGTCGACAGCCTCTGCGAACCCTCGCGGACGTTGTTCACGGTCTGGAAAAAGCGCACCGGATCAGCGATGCGGTAACGCATGAACGCGTCCACCACGAGCCGCTTCTGGTCCGCTGCGATGATTTCCTGCGCCGGAACGTTGAGATCCAGCACGCGCTTGTCGAGAAACTGAACGTCCTCGAAAGGCGGCGGAAGTTTGAAGTTCAGCCCCGGGTCACGGATGGCTTGTTGGACTTCACCGAAGCGCAGAACGAGCGCCTGCTGCATCGGATTGACGATGAACACCGAGTTCAGCACCACGAAGATGATGCCGACCACGGCGATCGAAAGGGCGATCAAACCGGCACGCATTTAGCGGCTCCCGCTGTTGGTGTTGCGCGTTGCAGCGTCGATGCGGTCAAGCGGAAGGAATGGCACAACGCCCTGCCCGCCTTGATCCTGGTCGATGATGATTTTGTCGGTGCCCTGCATCACCGCTTCCATGGTCTCCAAATAAATCCTCTGCCGGGTCACGTCGGGCGCCTTGGCATACTCCTCGTAGACCGCGAGGAAGCGGTCGGCCTGACCGGTCGCTTCAGCGATCACGCGATCACGATAAGCGGTCGCATCCTCGATGATCTGCGCAGCCGTACCACGGGCACGCGGGACGATTTCGTTGGCTTGGCGGTCAGCTTCGTTTTGCAAACGCTCTTGGTCGGCACGGGCGGCCTGCACGTCGCGGAACGCCTCAATGACCTGCAGCGGCGGGTCAACCCGCTGGGCCTGAACCTGGTTGATCCGAATGCCAGCGCCGTACTCGTCGAGCGTCGCTTGCATCAGTTCGCGCACGTCCTGCTCAACCAGCTGACGGTCCTGGGTCAAGATCGGCTGAATATTCTTGCGGCCAACAACCTCACGCATCGCGCTCTCGGCCACTTGCTTAACCGTCCCCTCGGGATCCTCGATGTTAAAGAGGAAATTCTCAGGGTTGGCGATCTGCCACTGCACCTTGAAGTTCACGTCGACGATGTTTTCGTCGCCGGTCAGCATCAGGCTTTCTTCCGGGATATCCCGACCGCGCGTGCCCGAGGCGGTGCCGATGTTCAGTTCGCGAATGCGCAGAACGTCGGGCGTGTACACCTCACCGATGGGATATGGCCAGTTGTAGTTGAGGCCCGGCTGGGTGGTGGTTTGGTACTTACCAAGCACCAGCTCAACGCCGAGCTCGCCGGGACCAACCCGGTAAAGCCCGGTGAAGCCGTAAATGATGAGGGCAAGCAGGCCCGCGAGCGCAATGCCGCGTCCGCCAAGCCCCGCAAGGCTCGGCCCGCCGCCTCCGCCGGCCTGACCACCGCCGCCTTTGCCTTGCGGGAACACCCGCTTCAGCTTGTCCTGGCTGCGGCGCAGCAACTCTTCCAGATCGGGCGGGTTGTTTCCCGGCTCGGGACGCTGAGGTCCGCCACCGTTGCCCCAGGGGTTGGGCCGGTTCGAGCCGCGGTTGCCGCCGCCACCGCCGCCGCCACCGCTTCCCCCACCCCAGGGGCCGTCACCGCCGCCCCAAGGGCCGCCGCTCCTGCCGCCGCCCGACTGATTGTTCCAGGGCATCCGCTTTCCCTTACCGCTTCGCTGAAATCGTGGCGCGTAACCGGCAGATTCTGCCGCGCCGTCACAAACGCATATAGGGGGCTGTTTCGCGCGGTTTCAATCGAGCACAGATCAGGTGCGGCGCCAAACCTCGAACGTGAACGCACATTCATCGTTCGGGGACTGGAAACCCACCTCGCTGCTCTCGCATCGAAATACCCCATCGGGCAGTGCGGGAAAGAACGTATCGCCCGCCGGCGAGGCATGAACCCTGGTCAAAAACAGCGTGTCGGCAAGGGCGAGACCGTCCTCATAAATCCGCGCGCCGCCCCCCAGAAAGACCGGCCGGCCTGCCGCCACGAGCGCTGTGTCGAGGCTTGGCGCGGTCTCCACATCAGCGAGCGGCGTGCGCGTCACGACGATGGTTCGCCGCCGCGGCAGCGGCTTGCCGAGCGACAAAAAGGTTCGCCGTCCCATGACAATGGTGTGGCCCATCGTCTTGGTTTTGAAATGCTTGAGGTCCGTCGGCAGGCGAAACGGCAGATCGCCCCCGCTGCCGATCACATTGTTGTCGGCAACGGCAGCGATGATCGCGACCGAAAAGTCGCTCACACCGCCACCGGCGCTCTGATCGTGGGATGTGGGTGATAACCGTGGACGACCAGGTGCTCCGCTTCGATGCCGAAAAGGTCGCGCGGTGCATTGACCAGCTCCAGCGAAGGCAGCCGGCGATGCTCCCGGCTCAGCTGAAGCTCCACCT
>CAKZYH010000293.1 GCA_937884725.1 uncultured Paracoccaceae bacterium | reverse complement strand
CGTTACTTAGGAAAATGGTTGTGCGAGCGTCAGGCGGTCCCGGCGGTCTGCGCAGCACCCCTCAGAAGGACAGGCGGCAGGGCTCCCAAACACCTGCACGCGGACACCGTAAAACGGACCTACGGCCGGGAGATTCACCGTGTTTCGCCTACCCATCTCAAGGGTCGCGTGCCGGAACAGGATCGCGTTCCAACCGCTGCTGGTAGATTGTCGATGTCTTCCCCCGCTTCAAGCGCCTCTCAACAGGTCCAACCGCCCGCCACTCCGGCTACGTGCGAGCAAGATCCATGAGCTTTCGGATTAACCGTCCCATCGTCCCCGCTTCCACGTGGGTCACGGTTTGCCCTGCGTGTGCCTCAGCCATCAGCCCTCACATCCCGCTTTACTGGCGCGAACAGTGCAACGCCGACACCCCAGAAGAACGCAGCGAAAAGGAGCCACCCGCGCCAATCCGTAAAGTTGAAAGAGAGCTCCATGGCTACGCCAAAGGGTAGCGCGCCAATAATCGCGCGGCACACGATGCCCATCAGCCACGCTCCTTAATCGTGTGGCGCGTCGAGACACCCGGTTGACCGAGCGGCAAACTCAAACGCTATTTGCTCGCCTTCATCAGTCACCCGGGAAGGGTCGCGGTCGAACAAAAATCCGGTCCAATAGAGATCGGAACTTGCGAACGCGCTGCCGTACCAACACCAGTACATCAACGCTCCTTGATGTCGATCATCATGCCGCTCGTGCGTGCATTACTGTCGCGCGGGGATCAGCTGTGAACTGATACCAACAGCAGTTGTCCTTACCCGTGTGCTTGCTCCGGGCGATCCACTTAACGCGACCGACCGGGACCACCGCGGCGCAGCGCAGCATGAGCGCCGACGACTGCCTCGTGTGTGGCCAGTCCGCGTCGAACAACAGCCACGTCGGGCGCAGCGCCGAGAACCGGTCGATCATCTCGTGTAGCAATTCACGCTTCCAGGGTGGGTTTGTCACGATCACATCGCAGCTGCGTAGCGCAGCCTCATCGAGCGCGAGTGCATCGCGCCATAGAATGTCGCCCCGCCTGGGGAACACATCACCCGCATACCCGCAGACGGCCCCTATCTCGGCGCGCAGGTGGTCAATCAATCGACCGTCTCCGGCGCAAGGCTCGGCGAACCGAACCCCGCGAGGAAGGTGACCGCGCAGCGCAGTTACCGGTCCACGCGGTGTCGGATAGTAATCCTGCCTGCGCCGACGAAATGCGGAACGCTTCCCCACGGGATCAGCCCTCCTCTGTTGGTCTTTTCACCGAACGCGGGGGCGGGCCAGCGTACGGTGATCGCAAGAGGCTGGGCCAAGTAACCCAGACGATGCCGGCGAGCACCGCCAGACCTACCGCCGAAAACGCGCCGACAATCACCGCTGCCCTTCCTTACCCGTGGCGCAGCCCTGACCGGGCGCCGACCAAAAGTGGGACAGTGCGAGGCGAAGGCAGGTCCAGCGCGATAGGTGACCGATCTTGCGCAGCCGTGGATAGGTAAGCCACGCAGCGACAAGCGGGTTACGCTTCTTCAGCCGCATTTCATGCACGACTGTCGGCCTCCATGCTGTGCGTCGTGGATGTGGCGTCCATCCGCTCTTGAGCCTCGCACTCCAGATCGAACAGCCGATTGGTCAGCGACTCGTTTTCCTTGATCAGCGCTTTGACCAGATTGACCGTGCCACGCAAACCGAGCGCGTAAGCATCACGCCCGCACTTCGGACAAGGCGTCGGGCCGTCTTGCGACGGGAGGGTTATCCATCGCGAAAATTCGTGAGCGCAACGGCTGCACGTGTGCGGCGCCTTGATCTGCTCGCGCTTTTCAAGCGGCTTAATCGCCATCGGTCGAAGGCTCCTTTGTCATGGGCGTGAGCACCGAGTAGCGAAGCCATGGATAGGCGCTCTCCTTAAGAGCAATGGCCTGCCGCCGCTCTAGATCTTGGATGCACCGAACAAGCCACGGCATCTCGCTCATATCCCACGTGCTAACGCGGGGGTTGGCGCGCAGCGCTTCCAATACGCCTTCGGGGGTTTGCTGCGCCTTGGGCAGGGACGCCGCGCCGCCACTGAAAATATCGACGTGCATCAGCCGGCCTCCTTAATCGTCATCGGAATTTGCGGCGAGCGCTTCGTGCGCCCGAATCATGCGCGACACGTCGCCAGACGCGAGTGCCGCAACGCCTTCGTTGATTTCCGCCTGCATCAGCGCGAGGCCCGGCCCGAACATGGCTTGCGGCCCTGCGAGCCTTTGGTACTCAAGCCAGCGCTCGCGCTTCGCCTGGACGCGCTTGATCTGCGCCGGAAGTGCGTCGGCTAAGGTGACAGTTTCAGCCATCCGATTGAGCCTCCTTCACGTTTCCCGCGCACCAAACTTGCGATGCAGCCGCTGCCGCACACGTTCGCGCGCCTTCGCGTCGTTGGGGTCCTCCCCCATCGCCTCGCACGCCTGCTGGATCAGGTATTTCCCCTGGGTGGCGGGGTCCTTCCACAGGCGCTTGAAACGCTTAATCTGCTCATCGGTTAGCTTGCCTTTGGCAGGCCGGCCGACCTTCTTGGGCATTTCGCCTTTGGGCGTGTGCACCTCGATATTCACGCCGCGCTTCTCCATAGCGGCGCGGAAGTTTCGCAGACCTTTGCCGGCGCCGAGGTCGCTGATGCGCAGCACCACGATGGTGTCGCCCGGCCGAACGGCAAAGCGGACCATATCCTCAAATTCGACGCGCGACGTGCGGCTGGTGTCGAGCCACAGCTTATCGGTGCGGGCTTCGGCGAAGTCCGCGGGCTTCCGATTGAGGCCGTATCCGATCCGTTTTCCACTCACGCGCTCCGGTTAACACCCGACTTTCGTACTTTATAGCGATTAGTTTCGTGGGCTTCAATTTATATTTCGTACTTTCGTTGGCTTTTACCCAAAATAACGTACTTGTTCCAACGGAATTATTCGATTATATGTACGTCATCGAAGGGGCAAGCAGAGGGACCCATTTCAGTGCTTGACAATTAGTGCCAACGGCACTATATCTAACTCATCGCAAGGGCAATGAAGCCCGCCTAGATGGAGACGCGAGATGGCTGAATCAGACGTAAGCTGCAAGACGAAAAACTCCGCGCCGAAGTGGCGAAGTTGATCGCCGAAACCCATCAGGTTCGCATGAGCACCCTACTCGCCCCGTTCCTCGCGGCGGCTGGTGTGATCGGCGCGACCGCAGCGCTTGTGAAGCTGTTTTTCGCGTGACCCCAAACGAGTTCAAGAAGGCCCGGCAAACGCTGGGCCTCACCCAGTCTCAGCTCGGCAAAATCCTCAACACGGATCCCAGCACCGTTCGACGGTGGGAGATGGCGGACACGCGCAGCACGGCGCGTCCGCCCAATCCGGTTGCTGTTCGGGTAATGCAGTGGATGCTTGCCGGCTTCAGACCGCCTGAGTTTCCACAGGGCCCGGCTTAGAGCGCAGGGCAGGCTTTGGGATCACGGCCTGTGATCTCAGCCTTTCGCCTCTTCGCACCAATTCAGGACAGCGCCGGCCGTCCATTTTGGACTCATGCCCGCATTGTTGATGACGCAATCCGGATCGGGCGCTGATCGTTCGGAGACGTGCTCGGCCGACAGATAGCCGCGCCCATCGATGCGCACGATCGCGCCGCCTAAGGCTCTCACTGCGTCCGCCTCGTTTTGAAAGCGGACGCTGTCATTGATGGCGATTTGCCCCTCAGGCAGTGCCGTGGCCATCCCCGCCCACGCCCGCACCCAAAGATCCTCATTGATCATCGTGCGCCCCCACTCGGTGCCTAGCGTTTGCATTGCGGCGGTTGGGGTGACGGACAGGTTAGGGTTGAGGTACGGGCACGGCTCGCGTTTCAGGTCGCCATCGAGCTTTCGTTCGATGGTTTTCGCATCGACGCCAAGCGACCTATAGAGCGCGCGCATCATCGCCTTGATCGGAGCGCTGATCGGGATGCTCACGAAGCGATCGTCCTGCCTCATCAACGCATGCGCGGTGGTGGTTTTCCCCGCCCCGCCGCGGCCCGATAGGCCAAGCGCTTTCAGCTTCATGTGCGATTCTCCAATGTGGCCGGTGCGATCATCCGCATCGCCGCGCCCAGCGGCCCGGCCGTTTTGTCAAAGAGGTTCATGTGAAGGCCGCGCATGCTGGCGCGTCCGCCGGAGGCCGCGAACTGATCTGGAGCGGTCACCGGGCCGAGCTGGACACAGCGCACACCGCCCTCCTCCAACCCGAGGAAGCGGTGCCCGTGGCCAGTGAAGAAATAGCGGAACTGCGTGCGCCCCCACGCCTCGGGCATCTGCGCGGCCATAACGAGCGGTAGCTGCGCGAGCTTGACGGTGTGGCCGTGTGTGGCGCCGATTAGGTTGACGCCCCATTCCATGAACCAGAAGAGCGAAGGATCAAGATCGATCGAAATGCGGGAATCGTCACGGAAGCCCATGTAGAGCGAGGTCGCGATGGCGATGGCGGTCTCGGGGTCGTGATTGCCGGGCAGGACGCGAGCGACGACGTGGCGGTGGCGCCTGGCCAGGATTCGCACGACATCGACGCACGCGTAGACAGTCTCGATCAGCACCTTGGCGTGCCGGC
>CAKZYH010000292.1 GCA_937884725.1 uncultured Paracoccaceae bacterium | reverse complement strand
CGTTCCACGAAAAGCTCGCCAAGTCTTGCGGTCAAATTTAAAATGGCCTCCTCGAGAGCATTGGCCTGCCCACGAAGTTCCGATCGCAAATCCAACAACCCGCTTTGTTCCTGATCGAGGTCGTCAAGTACTTGCGCTGCCGCATCCCGAGCGGCTCTGGCGGCATCAAGTTCATCGCTGGAAGACCCCTCGTCGCGCGAGGCAAGCACATAGGTAAAGCTGTCGATCCCGATGAAACCGCCGTCCGGGGTGTAGGTGATCGTCCCATCGGGGTTGATGATCACGGTGCCATTCGACGGTGACGACGCCGAATCCACCACAAGCGGGTCGCCATCCGGATCTCTGTCGTTCTCAAGCACGGCAATCTGAACCGCGTCGCCCGCCGCTGTGGTCGCGCTATCATCGACCGCAATCGGATCATCCTGAACGGCACTCACGTTGACTGTCACGGTCGCGATGTTAGACGATTGACCGCCGTCAGTGACAGTATAGGTGAAAGTATCCGTACCGTTAAAATTGACGTTCGGCGTATAAGTGATGGTGCCGTCATCGTTGACAACTGTGGTGCCGTTCTGGCCATCACTGGCCGCCTCGACCTCAGGAGCCGGTCCATCAACATCAAAGTCGTTTGATAAAACGTTGATGATCGTCGCAACATCTTCGGTCGCCGTCGCCACATCGTCGACCGCCACAGGCGCCTCGCCGAAGACTTCGACAGTCACAGTTGCCACATCCTGCCGCCCGCGGGCGATAATGGCGTCGATTTCGTCTTGTGCGGCGTCAAAGTCAGTCTGCGCTGCAAGCCTGAGGACATCGATCTCGATCACACGATCTTCAAGGGCTCGCACGGTAGAGTTGACAAGACTGAGCTCCGCTACATCGCGGTCGATCAGGTTTTGGACGAAATTGATCTCGGCTTGTATTTCGCCTTCCGGCCGTGGTGGCGTGATTGGGTCAATGACATCAGGGGACTGATTAAGTTCGTCGAACAGCTCGCCACGTCTTGATGTGAGCGCAAGAATGGAGGCCTCAAGCGCATTGGCCTGCCCGCGCAGTTCCGATCGGAAATCCAACGCCGCACGTTCTTCTTGGTCGAGGTCGTCAATTTCTTGCGCTGCGGCATCCCGATCAGCTCTGGCCGCATCAAGCTCAGCGGTTGAAACATTTTCATCGCGCGAGCCAAGCACATACGTGAAGCTGTCGGTGCCGACGAAGCCGCCGAGCGGGTCGTAGGTGATCGTCCCATCGGCGTTCACCACCACGGTTCCGTTCGACGGTGACGATGCCGAAACGAGGATAAGTGGGTCGCCATCCGGATCGCTATCGTTCTCAAGCACAGCAATCTGCACCGCGTCGCCCCCCGACGTGGTGGCACTATCGTCCACCGCAATCGGATCATCCTGCACCGCACTCACATTGACGGTGACGGTCGCCGTGTCGGACGAGTCCCCGTCCGTCACAGTATAGGTGAAGGTATCGATCCCATCAAAGTTGTCGTTTGGCGTATAGGTAATCGTGCCGTCTAAGTTTTCGACCACTTGCCCTGAACCAGGCGTGCCAAGCGCGCTGATGAAAATCTCGACAGTCTCTCCGGCGCTGTCGTTCGACAGGATGGGGATGATCACGCTGCCGTCTTCAGCCACAGTCGCGGTATCATCGACCGCTTCGATCGGTGGCGGGGGAGGTGGGTCGATCGTAAGCGCGACGGAGACTTCTGTTTCGCCGCCCCGCCCATCATCAACGATGACCGTAAAACTGTCGTCGCCAAAGAAACCGTCGGTCGGCGTATACGTAAAGCTGCCGTCGGCTAACAGCTCAACATTGCCGCCAGTGGCGTCATCGTCCAGGCGATAGGTGAGCGTGTCACCATCAGCGTCTGTGGCCAGAATTTGCCCCTCAACGGGAGCTCCAGCTGGCCCTGTCAGCGCAAGGTCAGCGGCCTCCGGCGCCGTATTGGGAGGCGGGCTAACGGTTCGCTCCACAGTCAGGTCATCGAGCGCGCCGGACCCCTTCACCCGGGCGACCAGCTTCGACACGCCGGTCAGTGAACTCAAATCCACTTCGGCGAGGCCATTATCGCCCGTCCCCTTAAAGCGAACCTTGCCGATGAGGTTTCCCTCATCGTCAAACGCTTTGAAAACGCCGCCGCGTTCGGCATCGAGCGCAATAACAGACTTCAGATCGACAGGCTCATCGAAGTTAAACGTGATCCGACCGCCCTTAGCGCTATCGTCCGGGTCCGATTGGTCACCGTCCTCAGAGATGATCAGAATGTTGCCGCGATTGTCCTTCAATCCTGAATAGTCGAGATCGTCATCGCCGCCCGTCGGGTTGTTACTGTCGAAGATCATCGCAAGATCAGTCTTCGAGCGGCGCTGGTTCGCCGAAATCGTCAGTCCGAGACCGGCATAGTCATCATCGATAATGTCGCCAGCTTGAAGTTGCGAGCCGGATGCATCGGTTTCAAAATCAAAAACGATAGTCTCGCGCGACGGGGTGGTCTGCGGCATAAAGCGTTCCTCTCAAACGACGCTCCCCGCTCATCACGCCAGATGATCCGCACCGGATCCGCAGAGGCAAGATGAGCGGCCGAGCTGATCGGCGCGCATGGAAAGGCAGAAATCTGGCAGAAATGCGGTACGAAAGGATGCGCTTCGAATGCTGCCGCGGCCTAAAGCTTCTCTTCCCCCAGGGATCGCCCGCGTTTCCTTTTAAACAATGGAAGCTGCGATAATAGCATCAGTAAAAGCGCCACAGTCAGAACAAGCGATATGGGGTTACTGACTAAATCATAGAGAAACTGGCCAACATTTTGCTGTGCACCAATCATGGCGCGTCGATAATTCGAATCGATCATGGGCCCAAGGATCACGCCCAGGATTACCGGCCCAACCTGAAACCCATACCGTTTCAGCAAATACCCCGCGACACCAAAAGCCAGCGCCCAAGTGATGTGAACCGGGTTATTCTGGATCGCATAAGCGCCGACCGCCGAGAGCACGATGATCAGCGGGATCAGGATCGCGCGCGGACACTCCACAATCTTTGTAAAGACACGGATGCCCGTCAGCCCAAAGACGAGAAGAAACAGGTTCGCTAGCGTCAGGTTTCCAACAATAAACCAGAACAGATGCGGTGTATCGGTGAGCAGAAGCGGCCCAGGCTTCAGACCGTGAATGAACAACGCGCCAATAATAATCGCCGTGACCGCATCGCCCGGGATCCCCAGCGTCAGCATCGGCACAAAGGCGCCGCCTACCGCCGCATTGTTGGCGGTCTCAGGTGCAATCAGCCCCTCCTTGGCGCCCTCACCAAAGGGAACCTCAGGGTTCTTGGTGCTGCGCTTCGCCTGATCGTAGGCGAGCAGCGCCGCAATATCCCCGCCCGTCCCCGGCAACGCCCCAATTAGCGTGCCAAACCCCGAAGACTTCACCGCCAACCCAAAGTATTGCCGAACATCCGACCACGCCGGCACCACGCGCGTCACGGCCTGCTTCACCGGTGTCTTGGCCACATGCTCTAGCTGCACCAGCGCCTCAGCCACGCCAAAAAAGCCGATCATAGCGACGACGAACGGAATGCCGCCCATCAAGTTGATCGACCCATAGGTAAACCGCGCTTCGGCCGTCATCGGATCAAGCCCGATCATACCGATCATCACCCCGAGCGCCCCGGCAAACGCCCCCTTGGCAAAGCTCTCGCCGGACAGCGTGCCGACCAGCAAAATCCCAATAATCCCAAGAAGCATGTACTCGCGCGATGTAAACTTGATCGCAAACTCAGCAATCACCGGCGCAGCAACGGCGAGCGCACACACCCCCAGAAGTCCGCCCAAAACCGACATCACGGTCGTGAGCCCAATCGCTTCCCCCGCCTGCCCCTTCTTGGCCAGCGGGTAGCCATCAATCGCGGTGGCAATGGCACTCGGAGCACCCGGAATATTGAGCAAAATCGCGGTGCGCCCTCCGCCATAAACCCCGCCGACAAACACCCCACAGATCAGTGCCAGCGCATCATTCACGTCCCACTTGAAGGTGAACGAGATGAGGATCGAGGTCGCCATCGTGACCGACAGGCCGGGGATCGCGCCCACATAGATCCCCGCCAGCGTTCCAAGCCCCGTCAGCAGCAGGAGATAAGGGTCAAGCCAAGAGGTCGCGAAGTAACCAAGCGTCTCCATCATCGCCAGAGGGTTCCCATCGGCAACACCACCTGAAAAACGATCCGAAACAGCAAGTAAATCGCCCCCATACTGACAGCAGAAATCACCAGCGACCAAACTGGCCCCCGACGCCAAAGCGCCCAAATGGCGATAAACAAAAAGCCGCCCGACGCCGGCATAAAGCCCGCATAGGGAATGGCCACAGCATACCCCGCGACCAACGCCGCAAAAAGCACCACACGCAGCGGAAACAGATACGAAATAATCGATTGGATGTCCGGCGACGCGGGCCTCGCCACGCTCCGCGCGAAAATCGACAGGCTGCTCAACACCATAACACCGGAGGCGAGCATCGGCATGACGCCGCCGGTGGTCAGTCCTTTGAAGCCTGAAATCTTGTAGGCTTCATAAAACACGAACCCCGACAGCAGCACCAAGGCCAAAGCAA
>CAKZYH010000291.1 GCA_937884725.1 uncultured Paracoccaceae bacterium | reverse complement strand
TGAGCAACTACACCAACGCCCTCGCCCAAACCCCGTTGGATCCCGAGGTCGCCCGATGGTCACCACCCGCGTGACCATCGCCTGGAAGAGCGACCCTGTACCACTAGAGTGGCGCGGCCTCTGGCGCCGCCTCACCCTCCAGCGCAGCGACGGCACCACCGACACCACAAGCCTCGTCCTTTGGATCCAAACCGAACGCGCTTACGTCGATCTGCGCATCCCCCTCGATCGCAACGGCACAGAAGGCTTCGCCGGCCACCTCGACCACGCCGGCCAAAACGCTCGCTGGATCCGCACCATCGACTGCGCCCCCACAGGCCAACCCGACGAAGGCCACCTCACCCGCGAGCGCCGCATAATGACCGAGCACGGCCTCCACGATCCCTACATCGAACACTGGTGGCTCGAAGACACCGCCACCCCCGAAACGCTCACCGACACCGCCACCCACATCACTGTGCGCGCCGGCAATCACCTCCTCCTCGCCCGCACCCAAAACGCCACCTGCGAGGTCTCCCACGCCCAACGCGTCGCAGACGGCTGGCGCATTCAAAACTCCACTCTACCCTGCCGTGAGGGCGCCCTGCTGGCGGCCCAAGACTTGCAGCCCACGGCGCCGAACAACTGAGATCAACCATGGCCCTCGACCCAGATATCATCGCCGCCGCCAAGGCGCGTTACGCTGACCTCAAAGCCGCCGGCCAAACCGAAGGCAACTTCGAGGCTCGCCGCGACGCCACACCTCAGCGCGCCCACATCCCGGCCAACAGCTACATTTTGTCCGACGATATCCCCGGCGGCTGGTACTGGCACGGCATCATCAAGAAGGGCGAAACATTTTCGGTCGAGGCCACCGAGCCAAGCCAGGGCGTCACCTTCTTGTGCTGGAACGCCGCCGACCCCAGCGAACGTCTCAACCCGCCCGACACCATCAAAGTCCAGTGGACAGCCGCCATCGGCCGCGGCCGCGTGCTTTTGTCCGACATGGGCCGCGCGATGGTCAGCGTCACCGGCGGGCTCGAAGGCGCCATGGATTTCATCGCCGGCATGTCTTCGCCCTTCTCCAACGAAGCCAAGTACGGCGACAAGCACCTGCCCTCCGCCTCCGCCCACCTCCTGCGCGCCGCCGCCAAACACGGCCTGTCCGAGCGCGACATCGGCGCCGCCATCACCCTCTTCGCCCCCCTCGCCACCGACGCGTCAGGCGCGCTTCACTGGCAGGACGCGGCGCCCAACACCGGCCGGTTCGACCTGCGCGCCGAAATGGACATCATCGCCGCCATCTCCAACTGCCCACACCCGCTCAGCCCCTCGGACACGTTCGAGCCCGCCCCGGTCAAAGTCATGGTCTGGAGGGACACCCCATCCGACGATGACCTTTGCCGCACAGCCACCCCGGAGGCCGAACGCGCCTTCATCAACACCGACGCCATGCGCTGACCCCATGCGCTAACACCATGACAATGCAGGACATGACGACCCGCGATCTCTCCACCGCCACCCACCACGCCGTCCCCGCCACCGCCGGCTGGTCAGGCACCATCCCCGCCGGCGGCGCCATCCGCATCGTCGACACCTTCGGCCTCCAAGCCGTCGACACCTTGTTCTACAGCGCCGCCGACACCGCCGAGCGCTACAGCAGCCAAGACACCGTCCAGTTCGGCCGCCGCGCCTACGTCAGCCAAGACACCAAGCTAATCTCCAACCGCGGCAACGTCATGCTCACCGTCACCCACGACACGGTCGGCCATCACGACACGTCCGCCGGTGCCTGCTCGGTTGAATCCAACACCGTGCGCTTCGGCCACGAAACGCGCCACCTCCACGCTTGCCGCGAAAACTTCATCACCGAGGGCGCCCGCTGGGGCCTGCAAAAACGCGACATCGCCCCCAACATCAACTTCTTCATGAACGTGCCCATCGAGCCCGACGGCAAGCTCGCCATAGTCGACGGCCTCTCAGAACCCGGCCACTTCGTGGAGCTCGTGGCTGAGATGGACGTGATCTGCCTCATCTCCAACTGCCCGCAGATCAACAACCCCTGCAACGGCTTCAACCCAACGCCCATCGACGTCTACATCTGGACCGCGTGATGCGGACCATTCTGGTCGCCAACCGCGGCGAGATCGCGTGCCGCATCATCCGCACGGTGCAGCGCCTCGGCCTCACCGCCGTCGCGGTCTATTCCGACGCCGATCGCCACGCAGCCCACGTGCGTCTCGCGGACCGCGCCGTCCGCCTCGGCCCTCCACCGGCCGCGGAAAGCTATCTGAACATCGACGCTCTCTTGTCCGCCTGCGCCGCGCAAGGCGTCCACGCGGTGCACCCGGGTTACGGCTTCCTCTCCGAAAGCGCCGCCTTCGCCGCAGCGCTCGCCAGTGAAGGCATCAGGTTCATCGGCCCCGCCGCAGAACACATCACGCTGTTTGGCGAAAAACACATGGCCCGCGAGGCAGCGAAAACCGCCGGCGTCCCCCTCGTCGCCGGTAGCGGCCTCCTCACCACCCTCGACGAAGCAGAGGCCGCCGCAGACCGCATCGGCTTCCCGCTCATGCTGAAATCAACGGCGGGTGGCGGCGGCATCGGCCTCCAACTCTGCCGCACCGCCGACGATCTCCCCGCCCTCTTCGCCCAAGTCCAGCGTGCCAGCAAAGCCAACTTCGGCGACGGTCGCCTGTTTGCCGAAAAGTTCGTCGAGAACGCCCGCCACATCGAAATCCAAATCTTCGGCGACGGCAAAAACGTCATCGCACTCGGCGAACGCGACTGCTCGCTTCAACGCCGCAACCAAAAAATCATCGAAGAAACGCCGGCCCCCGCGCTCCCCGAAACCACCCGGCAAGCCATCGCCGATGCCGCCGTCGCGCTCGGTCAATCCGTCGGCTACCGCTCCGCCGGCACAGTGGAATTCATCTACGACCCCGCCGACGACACATTCTCATTCCTGGAGGTCAACACCCGCCTCCAGGTCGAGCACCCCGTCACCGAGGCCGTCACCGGCATCGACCTCGTCGAATGGATGATCCGCGAAGCATCCTACGACCTCGACCTCAGCGCGCAGACCATCACCCACACCGGCCACGCCATCGAAGCGCGCATCTACGCCGAAGACCCCGCCAACGATTTCCGCCCCCAGGCCGGTCGCATCACCCACGTCGAGTGGCCGGACGGCGAACGCATCGACACCTGGATCGAGCCCGGCACAGACGTGCCCCCCTTCTACGACCCGCTGCTTGCCAAACTCATCGTCCACCGCGACACGCGCGAAGCCGCCATCGCCGCCCTCAGGTCAGCGCTCGACGACACGCAAATCTTCGGCATCGCCACCAACATCGACTACCTGACCGACATCGCCGCCGCCGATCTCTTCCACACCGGCAAAGTCTCAACCACGGCCCTCACGCACCTCCCGCACACACCTCCATCGGTCGAGGTCCTTGCCCCCGGCACCCAGTCCACCCTGCAGGATTGGCCGGGCCGCCTCGGCGCCTGGCACGTCGGCGTCCCGCCTTCCGGCCCCATGGACGCGCTCTCCTACCGCCTCTCCAACGCCATCCTCGGCAACCCGGACAACGCGGCAACGCTCGAAATCACCCTCACCGGCCCGACCCTACGCTTCCGCTCCGCCGCCACCATCGCCCTCACCGGCGCCGACATGGCCGCCACCCTCAACGGCGAAAAAGTCGCCCAGTTCACCCCCATCGCCGTCCACCCGGGCGACACCCTCGCCCTTGCCACAGCCACCAAAGGCCTGCGCGCCTACCTCGCCGTCCGTGGCGGGTTCGCGGCCGCGCCGTTCCTGGGCAGCGGCGCCACCTTCACCCTCGGCGGCTTCGGCGGCCACGCCTCAGGTGCCCTTCGCGCCGGCGACATCTTGCGCCTCGCCAACGCCGCCCCCATCGCAGATCCCAAGCCAGCCCCCGACCTCGCCCCGCCCCTGACCCACGAGTGGCAGCTCGGCGTCCTTTACGGCCCCCACGGCGCACCTGACTATTTCACCGAAGCCGACATCGAAACGCTGCTCACCGCCCCCTACCGCGTCGGCGTCAACAGCGCCCGCACTGGCGTCCGCCTTGAAGGCCCAAAACCAGAGTTCTCGCGCCCCGACGGCGGCGAAGCCGGCCTCCACCCCTCCAACATCCACGACAACGCCTACGCCGTCGGCGCCGTCGACTTCACCGGCGACATGCCCATCATCCTCGGCCCCGACGGCCCCAGCCTCGGCGGCTTCGTCTGCCCCTTCGCCGTCGCCCTTCCCGACCTTTGGAAGGTCGGCCAGCTGCGCCCCGGCGACACAGTCCGCTTCCATATCGTCACCCGCGAGGCCGCCGTCGCCGACGCCAGAGCCACCGACGAGGCACTCGCCACCCGCTCCCCGTTCCCCGCCCCAACCCGCTTCATCAAAGCCGAGCGGGAAGACGCCATCCGCCTCAGCCGCGAGGACGGCCCCGTTAGCGTCACCTACCGCCGCTCCGGCGAAGACAACCTCCTCATCGAGTTCGGCGAAAACACCCTCGACCTCGCCCTTCGCGTTCGCACCCACGCCCTTATGGACGCGGTCCAAGACGCCAAACTCCCCGCCATCATCGACGTCACCCCCGGCATCCGCTCCCTGCAAATCCACTACGACAGCAGCGCACTCGGGGAAGCCAAGCTCCTCAGCACCCTCGACGCCCTAGAGCGCGACCTCCCCCCCTCCGGCGCCCTCAAAATCCCATCGCGCACCGTCCACCTGCCGCTCGCCTTCAACGACAGCCAAACCCGCCTCGCCACCGAGCGCTACCAAACGAACGTGCGCCCAGACGCCCCCTGGTGCCCGTGGAACATCGAATTCATCCGCCGCATCAACGGCCTGGACTCTACCGACGACGTCAAAGACATCGTTTTCAAGGCCGGTTACCTCGTCTACGGCCTCGGCGATGTCTACCTCGGCGCACCGGTCGCAACGCCCCTCGACCCGCGCCACCGCCTCGTCACCACCAAGTACAACCCCGCCCGCACCTGGACCCCGGAAAACGC
>CAKZYH010000290.1 GCA_937884725.1 uncultured Paracoccaceae bacterium | reverse complement strand
CACATCATTGAGGGTCAGGCGAGTGTGGGCCTTGAGATCCTGGACGCGCTGAACGCGGCGCCTGATCTTCTCATACTGCCGGTCGGCGGCGGTGGGCTGGCGGCCGGCGTCACCGAGGTTTTTCGCGCGCTGTCGCCGAACACGGAAATTTTATACGTAGAGCCCGCGGGGGCGCCGTCGTTCCAGCAGAGCCTGCTCGCTGGCCAGCGCGTCAAGCTCCCCGCCATCGATACGTTCGTGGACGGCGCGGCCGTGGCAGAGATGGGCGCGCATACGTTTCAGATGCTGTCCGACCGCCATCCGGCCCAGGTGATCCTAATCCCGGAGGATCGGCTGTGTGAGACGATCCTTGAGATGCTGAACGTGGAAGGGATCGTGCTCGAACCGGCGGGTGCGTTGGAGATTGATGCGCTGCGGTCCCTCCCCCCTGACCGGCTGCGCGGGCGCACGGTGGTGTGCGTGAGTTCTGGCGGGAACTTTGATTTTGAGCGCTTGCCCGAGGTGAAGGAGCGGGCGCTGCGGGCGGCGGGCCTGAAGAAATATTTCATCCTGCGGTTGCCGCAGCGGCCTGGCGCGCTGCGCGAGTTTTTGGATCTTCTCGGCCCAGATGATGACATTGCCCGGTTTGAGTATCTGAAGAAGTCGGCGCGCAACTTCGGGTCGATTTTGCTGGGCGTGGAGACTACGGCGCGAGCGAATTTTGATGGCCTTGAGGCGCGGCTTGATGCGGCCGGTTTCATTTATCGCGACATCACCGATGACGAGGTCGTCTCGGGACTTTTGGTGTGACGCCGCTCGCGATCACCATGGGCGAGCCTGCGGGGATTGGCGGTGAACTCGTCCTCGCCGCCTTCGAAGCGCTGCAAGATGAGGGCATCGCGATGGTGCTGCTCGACGATCCGGACCGCATCGAGGCGCTAGGACGGGCGGTTGGCCTGCCTACGCGCATTGCCGTGGTCGATCAGCCGGAGAATGCCGCGGCGGTGGTGGGGGCCCTCCCAGTTTTGCCATTGCCGCAACGCGTGCCGCTGCGTCTTGGAACGCTGGGCACCGCGACAACGCCCGCTGTGCTGGGGGCGATTGAGCGTGCGGTCTCGCTCGCGATGGAGGGGCGCGTCAGTGGTGTCGTGACGAACCCGATCCATAAGGCGGTGCTGCAGGATGCTGGGTTTTCCCATCCGGGTCACACTGAGTTTTTGGCAGAGCTCGCCGGGGTGCCGCGCACTGTGATGATGCTCGCAAGCCCTGAGCTTCGCGTGGTTCCGGTGACGATCCACATTGCGCTGTCTGAGGTGCCGGCGGCGCTGACGGGCGCGGCGATTATCGAGACGGCCCGCATTGTGTCGGACGCGCTGCAGCGGGACTTTGGGGTCGTTAATCCGCGCCTCGCCGTTGCGGGGCTTAACCCGCACGCAGGCGAGGACGGCAAGATGGGCACTGAGGACCGGGACGTGATCGCGCCCGCGGTGGCTGCGCTGAAGGCGGAAGGCATCAACGCATTTGGCCCGCTGTCGGCCGACACCATGTTCCATGAGCGGGCGCGGTGCAGCTACGATGCTGCGCTTTGCATGTTTCATGACCAAGCGCTGATCCCCATCAAGACGATTGCGTTTGATGAGGGGGTCAACGTCACGCTGGGGTTGCCGTTTGTGCGCACCTCGCCCGACCACGGCACCGCGCTCGATATCGCTGGCAAAGGGGTTGCGCGGCCCGACAGCCTCATCGCCGCGATCCGGCTTGCCGCGCAGATGAGCCGGCACCGCACGGGCGTCACTGGAGCTGGGGCGACAGTATTGGAGACGAGTTAGATGACGGACGAAGAACGCATCGAGCTGGAAGCAGCCGCCTTTCGCCGCCTGGTCTCGCACCTGCGCGAGCGCACCGATGTGCAAAACATCGACATGATGAACCTTGCAGGGTTTTGCCGGAACTGCCTGTCCAACTGGTATGCTGAGGCTGCGGCCGAGCATGGTCTTGCGTTGGACAAGGATGCCTCGCGCGAGATTGTCTATGGCATGCCCTACGGCGAGTGGAAGGCGCGCTATCAGGCCGAAGCGACGCCCGAGCAGGCAGCCGCGTTCAAGGCGAGCCAGAAGCACTGACCGCAGGACGCATTTAAGCGGCGTCGTGGAAAATGACGCCGAGCGTCATGCGCTCGCCTGAGATGATGCGCGACACGCCGTGGCGTAGCTTGACACGGTAGTCGCCCTTTGTGCCGCGCTTTGGGCGCTCTGCGGTGGCAAACAGCGCGCCCTCGCCTTGGCGTAGCGTCACCACCTCGGCGCGGGACTGCATGCGGGGTCGCTGCTCGGTGAGCACAAGGGCGCCGCCCTCGAACTCGGCAGGATCGGTGAGGAGCACGACGAGTTGGAGCGGGAAGGCGACGGCGCCGTAGATGTCTTGATGGAGGCAGTTGTAGTCGCCGGCGCCGTATTTCAGGAGGAGTGGGGTTGGCCGGGTTTGCCCCTCCGCGTGGCAGCGGGCGAGCATTTGGCCAAGGTCCAGCGGATAAGGCGCCTCCCCGAGACGCTCCGCCCAGCCGTTCGCGATCTTTGCCGCGTGGGGGTAGATCGCTGCGCGCAGCGCGTCGACGAGACCGGGGATGGTCGCGAAATATTTGTACTCGCCGGAGCCGAAGCCGTGGCGCGCCATGACGATGCGGCTGCGGAAATCGCCGGTGTCGTAGCTTTCGCGCAAGGCGGCGCACTCCTCTGGCGTGAAGAGTGGGCCGGTTCTGGAAACGCCGTAGGCGTTGATCTCAGCGTTGATGTGCGCCCAGTCGAGCCGGTCGACGCGCTCAGCAACATCGCTCACGGATGGGCGGGCGCCGACCGGCGCTCCAGTTCCAGGAGCGCTGCTTTGCGGGTTACGCCCCACCGATAGCCGCCCAGCGAGCCGTCTGAGCGGATCACGCGATGGCAGGGGATGAGGACGGCGATCTTGTTGGCGCCGCATGCATTGGCGACGGCGCGATGGGCCGCAGGTCGGCCGATGGCGGCGGCGATCTCGCCGTAGCTCGCGGTGGCGCCGTAGGGGATCGCCCGCAGCGCCGCCCACACCCGCTCTTCAAACGCTGTGCCGCGCACATCGAGGGGTAGTTCACCGGCGAGCGCGGGCTCGCGGATGGCGGCGACGACATCGCTCATCAGGCCGTCGAACTCAGCGCCGCCGTCGATGAGGACGGCATCGTTGAAGAGGGTGCGGACCTCGGCCTCGCCTTCTGCTGCGGTGGCTGACAGGCGCACTGCGCAAATGCCACGCTCGGAAAAGGCCACCGTGACGATGCCGAGCGGCGACGGGCTTTGCGCGGTGACGACCACCTCGCCGCGGCCGGATGCGGCGAGCGCGGCCGGCGACATGGCAAGGCGCTGGGTCGCCATTTCGTAGAAGCGCGACAGGCTTGCAAAGCCGCTGGCGAACGCGGCGTCAGCCACCGTGGGCGAGCTGACAAGCGCGGCCTGGGCGCGTTTGGCGCGCACGGCATCGGCGTAGGCTTTGGGCGTGACGCCGGTGTGCGCGGTGAACACGCGGTGGAAGTGGTAGGGCGAGAGCCCGGCGTCCTGTGCAAGTGATGCGAGGGAGGGCGGCGCATCGGAGTGTTCGATGGTCCGGCACGCTGCTTCCACGGCGAGGGCGGAGCGCTGCTGGCTCGACAGCTCTTTGGGCCGGCAGCGCTTGCAGGGGCGAAAGCCGGCGGCCTCAGCCTCGGCCGGGAGCGCGAAGGTGCGCACATTTTTGCGCAACGGACGGCGCGAAGGGCAGCTGGGGCGGCAGTACACGCCCGTGGTGATGACGGCGTAGACGAATTCGCCATCAGCCTCCGCGTCGCGCGCCATGAGGGCGGCCCAGTGCGTTTCGCTGACCGAAGCGTTGACTTCTTGGATGGTTGCTGGGGACGCGCATGCCATTGTGGTGACCTCAAGCTCCGATGCCTTGGAGAGCCTAACATGCCCATCACCCGCGTGATCCGGCGATCCGATCCTTGCGGTCAAACTCTGGATTAGACCAGGTGACGGCTTGCGACGAGGGCGACCATGGCGGCTGCGACGGCGCCCGATAGGCCGAAGCGCAGGCACAGGAGCGCACACAGCGCCATGGCGAAGGCCTCGCGCCAAGTGCCGGAGAAGAACGCCGGCGCGACAAGCGCGGTCATGACCGCGGCGGGAACGGCGTCGAGCGCCGCTTCCACACGCGGCGGAATGTTGGGGATGCGCGACAGCACCAGGTAGCCGCCTGCGCGGGTGGCGAAGGTGAGCGCTGCGCACGCCAGCGTGAGCCAGACGAAGTCGGGGGTCATGGGCGGAGCTGCGGTGCGGCCGCGCCGTCGAGCGGCGGAGCGTTGCCGTTTCGGTCGCCGGAGTTGCGCGCAGCTTTATTGCCGGCCGCGCTGCCCGGACGGTGGGGCGGCACCAGGGCGGCGGCGAACACGCCCGCGAGCCCGCCGATCGTGACGTGCCACGGGGGACCCAGCCAGGCGGGAAGGATGCCAAGCTCTGGACCCAGCGCGATGAGCACAGAGACGACCCCTGCCACTGTGACCACCAGCGCCCAACGCGGGCGAGCGCGAAACCCCATGACGAGCGCGAGAAAATAAAGCGGCAGGAGCATGTCGAGGCCGAGCGCCTCGGGGTTCTTGATCAGGCTGCCGAACATAGCGCCGATCAGGGTCGCTATGGTCCAGCCGAAGAAGAACACTGACGCGAGCGCCGCATACCAGCGCAACTTGAAGGGGTGGCCTTCCTGGGCGCGCTGCTCGGTGAACGCGAACTGCGGATCGACCAGGAAGAAGAATACGAACGCCTTGGTGAACCAACGCTGGGTCTGGATGATCGGGGTCAGCGCGGCCGAGTACAGGAGATGGCGAAAGTTGACCGCGAACACGGCCAGCAGGATCGACCAGGCGGGAACGTTTTGGCCCCAGAGGTCGATGGCGACCATCTGGCTCGCGCCAGCATAGACGATGGCCGACATCAAAACGGTGTCAGCAACCGTGAGGCCGAGCTGAACGCTGAGTGCGCCAAACACCATCGCCACTGGGCACACAGCGCCCAGCAGCGGGAGGCCGACGGTAAAACCGGCACGGACATCGGGGTCATTCCAGAACCGCATAGTCTTCCATCTGCCGCGTTCGGGCGGCGAAGGCGCGGGGCATGAGTGCATCTCTCCTATGCAGACTGCTTGCCCAGCTGATTAAATTTGTGCCACCTGAAGGCTGCGGCAAAACAACAAAGTTTAACTCATCGGGGAGTATCGCCCATGTCAGTCACCAAGACGCCAACCACTCGTCGCCGATTCCTACAGGCCGGCGGTGCGAGCCTTGCCGGCGCGTCTGCCCTAGCAGCGCCGAACATCGCACGGGCGCAGGGCACCACCGTCATCAAAATGCAGTCCGCTTGGCCGGCCGCGAACATTTTCCAAACGTTCGCTCAGCAATACGCCGACCGCGTGAACGCGATGTCTGGCGGCTCGCTGCAGATCGACCTTCTGCCGGCCGGCGCGGTCGTTCAGGCCTTCCAGTTGCAAGACGCTGTGGCCGACGGTGTTCTCGACGCGGGCCACCACGTGACCGCTTACTGGTACGGCAAAAACAAAGCGGCCTCGCTGTTTGGCACCGGCCCGGTGTTTGGCACCGACGCCAACCAGATGCTCGCCTGGATCAACTATGGCGGCGGCAAAGCGCTCTATGAAGAGCTGATCAACGATATCCTGGGTCTTGATGTGCGCGGCTTCTTCGCGATGCCGATGCCAACCCAACCGCTCGGCTGGTTCAAAGGCGAAGTGACGTCCATCGACGACATGCAGGGCCTCAAATACCGCACCGTGGGTCTTGCCACAGACATCATGAACGGCATCGGTCTGTCGGTGACGCAGCTTCCGGGCGGCGAGATTGTTCCGGCGCTGGAGCGCGGCGTCATTGAGGCGTTCGAGTTCAACAACCCGACCGCGGACAGCCAGTTCGGCGCACAGGATGTGTCGAAGCACTATATGATGGGCTCGTACCACCAGGCGGCCGAGTTCTTCGAGATCATCTTCAACAAGAGCTTCTTCGAGACTCTGTCGGACGAGCAAAAAGCCATCCTTGAGTATGCAGCTGAGGCGGCAAACACCGCGAACTATGGCCTTGCCATGGATCAGTACTCCGCTGACCTCGTCAAACTGCGCGATGAAGACGGTGTGAATGTGTACCGTACGCCGGAGAGCATCATGAAAGCGCAGCTCGACAGCTGGGATAAGGTTCTGGCTGACTTGGAGCAAGACGATTTCTTCCGCCGCGTGGTGGAAAGTCAGAAAGCGTGGTCGGAGCGCGTGGGTTACTACATGATCCTCAACCAAGCCGACTATAAGCTTGCCTACGAGCACTACTTCCCGGGCCGACTGCCGTCCTAAGCCTTGCTTAAGGTCAAACAGATCGTCGCGTTTCTCGCGGCGATCGCCCTTGCCGTTGCCGGTGTTGCGGCGGTGTTTGTGGGTCTTAGCGGCTTTGTCACCGGGATAGGGTCGCTGGCCGGGGGTCAGATGACCGCCGCCGGATTGCAATTGTTCGGCGGCGCTATGTGGCTGGTTGCCGCGGCAGTCCTTCTCGGCATAGCCTTTCGCCTGCTGCAGTGGCGGTTCCGCCTCTACAGCCAAAAATCCAAGGAAGGCAGTCGATAATGGAAACCTACATCCGTTTTGCCGACCGCACCTCAGCCTGGGTCGGCAAGGCCTTTTCTTGGTGCATTATTTTGATGACGTTCGGCGTTGCCTATGAGGTGGTGGTCCGATACTTCTTCCGCGCGCCGACGACCTGGGCGTTCGACATCTCGTACATGATGTATGGCACGCTGTTCATGATGGCTGGCGCCTACACGCTAAGCCGGGACGGCCATGTGCGGGCCGATGTGTTTTACCGGCTCTGGCCGGTGCGGGTGCAAGCCCTTGTTGAGTTCATCCTCTACTTCATCTTCTTCTTTCCCGGCATTCTGGCGCTTGTCTTTGCGGGCTGGAAGTACGCGGCGCGCTCTTACCGCTTCCAGGAAGTATCGGTGATGAGCCCGGCCGGTGTGCCGATTTTCCAATTCAAGATGATCATCGTGGCCGCAGGTGCGCTGCTTCTGATGCAGGGTATTGCGCAGGTTTTTCGGTGCATTCTTGCGATGAAGCGCGGGGAATGGCCGGCGAAGGAGGATGACATCAAGGAGTTGGAGGATCAGCTGCAAGAGCAGGGTTCGGTCCTCGCCCATGGCTCCGAGGCGATCGACATCGTCGACCGCAAGACGACCAACTAACGCTGCGCTGAAGGATTTTTCGCCGTGACCGATCCCCAAGTCGCCATCCTGATGCTCGGCTCCTTCATCGTGATCATCATGCTGGGCTTTCCCATTGCCTTCACGCTAATGGCGATGGGCGTGGGCTTTGGCTACTACGCTTACTTTGATGCCGACCGCCAATGGCGCATCTACGACCGGCTTGCCTCGCAGGAAGGCGCCGAGTTTTGGCCCCTTCTGCCGGAGTATTTGCAGGGCTTTTTGAACAACAGGATCTTTGACCTGTTGGTGAACCAGACCTATGGGGTAATGCAAAACGATGTATTGACGGCAGTTCCGCTGTTCTTGTTCATGGGTTATATTGTTGAACGCGCCAACATCGTCGACCGGCTTTTTGCGACGTTACAAATTGCGGCGCGGCGGGTGCCAGGGTCGATGGCCGTGGCAGCGCTGATTACCTGCGCATTGTTCGCGACCGCGACCGGCATAGTGGGTGCGGTGGTGACCTTGATGGGGCTGCTCGCGTTCCCGGCGATGCTGAATGCGCGGTACAACACGTCCTTTGCGTCCGGCGTGATCTGCGCAGGCGGGACTCTTGGCATTCTCATCCCGCCGTCAATCATGCTGATCGTGTATGCGGCGACATCTAACGTTTCGATTGTGCGGCTTTATGCGGGCGCTTTGTTGCCCGGGCTGCTGCGCGCCGGGCGCTACGTGGTTTATGTAATTGGGCGGGCGACGTTGCAGCCGGGGATCGCGCCAAAGCCGCGCGATGAGGACATAGAGGGCGTCGGGCTCCTCCAGGTGATCTGGATGATTGCGTCGTCCTTCCTGCCTCTGGCGGTGCTGATCTTCTCGGTGCTGGGCGCGATTTTGTTCGGTCTCGCCACCCCCTCTGAGGCGGCTGCAATGGGCGCTCTCGGCGGGTTGATCCTCGCCATCGTGTACCGCGCGCTGACGTGGGACAGATTGCGCGAAAGCGTTTACCTGACTGTGCGGACGTCGGCGATGGTGTGCTGGCTGTTCGTGGGCTCCTATACATTCGCCTCTGTGTTTTCGTACCTGGGCGGCGAGCATTTGGTGGCGGACTTTGTCACCAGTCTGAACCTCAGCCCGCTACAATTCTTGCTGTTGGCACAGTTGATCATCTTCCTGCTCGGTTGGCCGCTGGAGTGGTCGGAGATCATCATCATCTTTGTGCCGATCTTTCTGCCGCTCCTAGCGGTGTTTGAGATCGATCCGTTGTTCTTTGGGATCTTGGTGGCGCTCAACCTTCAGACGTCATTCTTGACGCCGCCTATGGCGATGAGTGCGTACTACTTGAAAGGGATAGCACCACCGCACGTGCGGCTAGCGGAGATCTTTGCGGGCTGCATGCCGTTCCTCGCGATGGTCTTCATTACGATGGCAATCATGTATATATTCCCGAACATCGTCTTCTGGCTGCCGAACTTGATCTACTCGTAAGCCGATGACTGCACTGACAGCGATAGAACTCGCCGAACGCATTGCTGCGGGTGCAATTTCCGCGCGGGCGGCGGCAGAGGCGTGTTTGGCGCGGATTGCGGAGCGGGACGCGGTGGTGCGCGCGTTCGTGCACCTCGACCCTGAGTATGTGCTCGCCACGGCTGACCGGCTCGATGCCCACCGCAAAGCTGGCCGTGCGCTCGGACCGCTGCACGGCGTGCCGGTGGCGCTGAAGGACGTGATCGATACGGCCGATATGCCGACCGAGAACGGGACGCCGCTCGATGCAGGGCGGCGGCCGCGCACGGATGCCACCATTACCGCGCGCTTGCGCTCGGCGGGGGCGCTGATCCTGGGCAAGACCGTCACCACAGCGATGGCCTACCGCGAGCCGGGACCGACCACCAACCCGCATAACACTGCCCATACGCCGGGGGGCTCGTCGCAAGGCTCGGCGGCGGCGGTGGCGGACGGCATGGTGCCGCTCGCGGTGGGCACGCAAACTGGCGGCTCAGTCATTCGTCCGGCGGCGTTTTGTGGCGTTGTTGGCTTTAAGCCGACCCATGGCGCGATTTCGCTGGCAGGCGTTTTGAGCACCTCCACGCCGCTCGATACGGCGGGCGTGTTTGCCACCAACCTCACCGATGCGGCGCGGCTTGCTGAGGTGCTGATGGGGTACGACCCGGCCGACGAGCGGACCGCGATGGCCGCCCCGCCCCGGCTGGAAGCGGGGGCGATCGCGGAAACGCCGGTGGAGCCAACGCTTGCCATCGTGCGCGGTCCCGCGTGGCCGACCGCAAGCGAAGAGACTGTTGGTCTGTTTGCCGAAATTGCCGATATGCTGGGCGAGCGGGCCGACGAGGTGGAGCTGCCGGACATTTTTGCCAACGGCCCGGCTGCGCACCAACGGCTGATGACCGTCGGTTTCGCGCGGCATCTGAAGCACTATCGCGAGCGCTCTGAGGAGGGTGTCGATGCCTGGGTCCGGGCCGCCATCGATGATGGTGAGGCGGTGAGCGCGGTGGACTATTTGGCGGCGTTGGATTGGCAGGTGGCGCTGCGGGCGGGGCTCGACAGGCTGCTCAACCGCTACGATGCCATCGTGACGCCGGCCGCGGCTGGTACGGCACCGGAAGGGCTGAGCATGACTGGGGACGCTGCGTTCCAGCTTCTGTGGACCTTTGTGGGCGCGCCAACCGTGACGCTCCCGGTGGGTCAGGGCGAGAATGGCCTGCCCCTTGGTGTGCAGGTGGTGGGGCGGCCCGGCGAAGATGCCCGGCTGCTCCGCACAGCGGCGTGGCTTCAGGGCAAGCTCAGCGAGTAGCAGACCGCGTCAGCCGCTGAGAAGTCGCGGGACGGCGAGCGCGAGGGCTGGGAAGGACAGGATCAGCGCCACCCGGCCGAGCTCAGCGGCGAAGAAGGGGAGCACGCCCAAGAAGACGTCGCGCATCGGTGCTTTCGCGATGGCACTGATGATGAAGACGTTGAGGCCCACGGGCGGGGTGATGAGGCCGAGCTCCACCACCACCAGCGCCAGAATGCCAAACCAGAGTTTGAGCTCGAAGCTCGTCATCCCGAAGGCGGCATTGCTGGCGCTGACGAAATCGCCGCCGTTGAGGTCGGCAAGGACTGGCCAGAAGAACGGCACCATGACGAGGACGAGCGAGAGCGATTCCATCATGCAGCCAAGCACGATGAGGATGACGAGCATGCCGATCAGGATGAGCCAAGGGTCGAGGCCACTCGTGGACGCCCAGGCTGCGAGTGCGGCTGGGAGGCCGGAGCGTGAGAAGAAGGTTTTGAGGACCTCGGCGCCGAAAATGATGAAATAAATCATACCGCTGGTAACGGCTGTCTCCAGCAGCGCGCTTTTGAGGCCGGAGAGGCCGAGGCCGTGCCCGGGGCCGCGCAGCCGCAGGGCGAGGCCGTAGAGGAGAATGATTGTGGCACCGACTGCGGCGGCGGGGGTGGGCGTGAAAAGGCCAAGACCAAGCCCTGCGATGATGGTCCCGAAGATCGCTGCGACGGGGATGAGCCGCATGAGGGCGGCGCGACGCTCTGCGGGTGGGAGCCCTTGGGGTGGCGGCGCGAGCGATGGGTTGCGCGCGACGCGAAACGCGATGACGGCGAGGAAGACGATGACTGCGAGAAGGCCGGGCAACAGCGCGGCCTGGAACATTGCGATGATCGACGCCTCAACAATGACCGCGTAGATCACCAGCGCGATGGAGGGTGGGATCAGGATGCCGAGCGTGCCGCCGGCGGCGAGGGTGCCGGTGGCAAGGCGCGGCGCGTAGCCTTGGGCGGCGAGTTCCGGCAGCGCGACACGGCCCATGGTGGAGGCGGTCGCGAGCGATGAGCCGCAGACCGCGCCAAAGCCCGCGCACGCGCCGACGGCCGCCATGGCGACCCCGCCGCGGACACGGCCGACGAGCCCGTTCAGCCCATGAAACAGATCGCGGGACAAGTTGGCATAGCTCGCCAGGAACCCCATGAGGATGAACAGCGGCACGACGGACAGTTCGTAGTTGGCCACCACGCCCCAGGTCAGCGTTTTGAACTGCTCAAGGTATGGCTCGAAGCGCAGGAAGGGTGCGGCGATGGACAGGGCGAAGTTGCCGCCGATCCCGACCGTTACCATCGCGAGCCCGACGGGCATGCGCAGGGTGAGAAGGACGATGAGGGCGAGGAAGCCAAGGAGGCCGATGGCCTCGCGCTCAATCACGGGCGGGCCACACAGTCTGCGCCGCGGCGACCATGGCCCACAGCGCCAGCGACAGGATGCCAGGCGCGTAGAACGGCCATTCGGGCCAGCCGAGGATTGGGGACATGACGTTGTCGGCGCGGGTCTCGAAGAGGCCACGGGTCATGAAGGTGAGCAGGAAGAGAGCCAGCAGGGCGGTGAGGGCGGACCAAAGGCGGTCGAGGGTTCGGCCGAACTTGGCGGGGGCGCGGCGGGTGAACAGGTCGACCGCGAGGTGGCCGCGCTTCAGCTGGCAGTAGGGGAACATCATCAGCGCCGCGCCTGACACGGCAAGGCGCACGAAGTCCTCGTAGCCGGGCAGCGCTGAGACGTTACCGCCGGAGAGGGACGCGATGCGGTCGGCGGTGAAGGCGGCGGCGTTCAGCGATGTGACGGCCATGATGAGGAGGAGGAGCGCGCCGCCTGCCAGCGCCCAGGAGGCGCAGATGGGCGCTAAGCGACTGGTCACAGAAGGAGCCTCCGCCGGGCGATGGCGCCACCCCGCCACGGGCAACGCGAACGCTGCCTGCCGACGCGGCGCGACGCTATTTCGCAGCGATCAAGGTGCCTTGGGCGCGCTCGATGCTTTCGCGGATTTTGATCTTCGCGGCCTCGCGATCGCCCCAACCCGCGACCTTCACCCACTTGCCGGGCTCAAGGTCTTTGTAATGCTCAAAGAAGTGCTGGATCTGTTTCAGCGTGATCGAAGGCATGTCATCGACGTCAAGAACCCGCTCGTAGCGGGGAGTGAGCTTAGTCGATGGAACAGCAAGGATTTTCTCGTCCACGCCGCCGTCGTCTTCCATGTTGAGGACGCCGATGGGGCGCACGTTCATCACAGCGCCCGGTACAATGGGGCGGGTGGAAGCGATCATCACATCGATGGGGTCCCCGTCGTCAGACAAGGTGTGGGGGACAAAGCCGTAATTTACCGGGTAGCGCATGGGCGTGTAGAGGAAGCGATCGACGAACAGCGTCCCTGAATCCTTGTCCAGCTCATATTTGATGGGCTCGCCGCCCACCGGCACCTCGATGATGACGTTGACGTCTTCGGGTGGGTTCTTGCCAATGGAAACGGCGTCGATGCGCATTTGCTGCGGTCCTTTTTGGATTTTCCGCAAACTAGTGCGGTTTTGCTCGGCCGCCCAGCTTTGCGTTGTTGGGCGCTGGTGGCATCGTCGCGAAAACGGAGGCGATATGACCGCTGAGACCCGCGCATTTTGGGATGCGCAGCTTGAGATGGCCGTGGTTGTGCCGGGCGCGGACGAGTGGATCGACAAGTATGGCGAGTTGGGCCGGGCCCACGGGCGGCTTGATGAGGCGCGGCGGATCGCGACCGGCCCCGACGCCATGCAGTCGCTTTGGCACACCGACACGGGCGCGCCCGATAAAGCCATGGTGCTCATACATGGCGGATACTGGCGCCGGTTTAGCGCGGCTGAGTACGCTTTTGGGCTGCCAACGGCTGCGGCGGCGAACGTGACGTTCTTTAACGTCGATTATCGGCTGATGCCGGGGGTGCGGATGGCGGACGTTGTGTCTGACACGCTGGCAGCGTGCGAGAAGGCGCTGGAGATGGTGCCGAACGCTGTGCTGGTGGGGCATTCGGCGGGCGCGCATCTGGCGCTGGAGACGGCGATGCGCTTGTCGCGGCCCCCGCGGGCGGTGGTGGCCATGTCTGGCCTTTTCGAATTGGCGCCGCTGCGGCACGCCTT
Organism: uncultured Paracoccaceae bacterium; assembly: GCA_937884725.1. Lineage (GTDB taxonomy): Bacteria > Pseudomonadota > Alphaproteobacteria > Rhizobiales > Amorphaceae > Acuticoccus. The sequence continues at coordinate 8,838 of CAKZYH010000290.1, read as the reverse complement.
CATTCATGAGGATATTGCGCTGACCGCCGCGGAGGTGGCTGAATTCTCGCCGATAGAACGGGTGGCGGACATCCCCTGCCCTGTTCACGTTCAGGTAGGCGCGGACGAAACGCTGGAGTTTCAGCGCCAATCGGTGAGGCTGTACGACACTTTGGTGGACGCCGGTCATGAGGCGACGTTTTGGTTCGCGCCGGGGCAGAACCACTTTCAGATTGCCGCTGAGATGGCCGACCCGCAGACCCCGACGGCCTCTCGGATTGTGGATGTGCTGACCGGCTAAGCTGGGGTGAGGACCAGCGTGTAGAACGTGCTGTTGGGGTCTTCGGTGTAGCTTGCGAAGGGGGTGGTCCGGGAAAAGCCGGCCGCCTCGTAAAGCGCGCGGGCCGGGGCGTAAGCTGCGTTGGCTCCGGTTTCGAGGCTGACGGTGGTGTAGCCGCGACGGCGGCACTCGGCGAGAAGAAACGCTAGCATTTCGCGGCCGACGCCTTTGCCGCGGTGGGCGGCTGCGGTGTGCATGGATTTGATTTCGCCATGGTCGGCGGAGAGTTCTTTGAGCGCGCCGACGCCGAGGAGTGTTCCGCCCTCTTCCGCGCCCCAGACCGTCACCCCGGGCATCGACAGCCCGCCGAGCGCCATGGCGTGCACGCTTTCCGCCGGCGAGTTGGCGAAGGCGTGCGCCAGATGCGCTTCGATGAGCGCGACAAACTGTTGGTCGTGGAGATCGATGGCGGCTATGTCCATGCCAAGTCCCAGAGGTTTCGGTTCTCCCTTACCTTATGGCGCGCGTTTTCCCGCGCAACGTCTCGAGGTTTTTCGTGCTGCCAGAGCTGAGCCCATTCATCTGGGCGGTGATTATCGCGATTGCGCTCACTGCCGGTTTTGTCAAAGGCTCGGTGGGGTTTGCGATGCCCATGATCATGGTGTCGGGGCTCGGTTCAGTGCTGCAGCCGGCTCAAGCGGTGGCGGCGCTGATCTTGCCCACCCTCGTTGCAAACGGGATGCAGGCACTGCGTGGCGGCGTGCCCGAAGCGATCGCCAGCGCTAAACGCCAGTGGCGGTATTTGGCGGTGGTACTGGTGATGATCGTGTTTAGCGCGCAGCTGGTGACGGTGTTGCCGGACACCGTCTTGTTTTTGATCATCGGGGTTCCGGTGGTGGTGTTTGCGCTCATTCAACTGGCTGGCTTTCGACCGGTGATTGCGGAGCACAGGCGTCGGCTAACCGAGTTTTTGGTGGGCAGTTTCGCTGGCTTTTTGGGTGGGCTTTCCGGGGTCTGGGGGCCGCCGACGGTGCTTTATCTGACTGCGCTCAACACGCCCAAGGCTGAGCAGCTACGGATTCAGGGCATTGTTTATGGGCTTGGCGCGGTGGTGCTCGCGGCAGCGCACATTCAGTCGGGTGTCTTCAATGCTCAAACCGCGCCACTGTCGGCGATCTTGTTGTTACCGGCATTTCTGGGCACGTTAGCGGGCTTTCGCGTGGCGGACTGGCTGAACCAAGACAGGTTTCGTCAGGCGACGCTGATCGTGCTGGTTCTTGCGGGGCTTAATCTGGTCCGACGCGGCCTGATGGGCTAAAGATGCCGCGTGGGGGTGGGTATGACGGGTCTCGACTGGGTGCTTTCGGCGATCGGCTTGCTGGCTTTCATCGCGTTTACGGGAACGGTGGCGTCCTTCGTTCCGGAGCCCGATTTGCTAGCTGTGATCGCGATCGCCGTGGCGATGGCGGTGTACGACTTTTGGATTAGGCCGCTGCGGCGCAAACGCAAGTGAGGTGTGCGCTCAGTTCGTCGGATCGGTATTGCGCCGCAGCGTTGCGAGCGTTACCGACCAAACTTCATGAGTGCGACAACATCCACCGCCCCTTCCCTTGACGCCCTAGCGCAGATTGCTGTCGCTGCAGGGGTCGAGATCATGCGTATCTACGCCACCGACTTCGCGCCGCACGCGAAGGGTGACGGGAGCCCGGTGACGCTCGCGGACGAGGCTGCGGAAGCGATTATCAGCGAGAGGCTGCAGGCGGTCAGCGGCCTCCCAATCGTTGCCGAAGAAGCGGTGAGCTCGGGTCATGTGCCGCAAAAGTCCGACGTTTTTTTCCTCGTGGATCCCCTCGACGGAACGAAGGAGTTTGTCTCGCGCAACGGCGAGTTCACGGTAAACATTGCGCTGGTTGAGGATGGCCGGCCGGTGATGGGCGTTGTTTTGGCGCCGGCGCTTGGCGTTTTGTATGCCGGCGACCGGTTCGGCGCTTGGCGGGCGCGAACCGAAACGCTGGGCGCGCGAGAAGCGCTGCAGGTGCGGGCCGCTCCGGGTGCGGTCAAGGTGGTGGCGTCGCGCTCCCACCTTACCGACGAAACCCGCCAGTTTGTCGAGCGATTTACGGTCGACAGCTTTGTGTCATCGGGGTCGTCGCTCAAGTTTTGCCAGGTGGCGGAAGGGGCGGCTGATCTCTACCCGCGGCTCGGCCGGACGATGGAGTGGGACACGGCGGCTGGTGATGCTGTGTTGCGCGCGGCTGGTGGCCAGGTGCTGACGATGGACGGCGCGGCGCTGACGTATGGCAAGTGCTGGCCCGGCGAGGTTGGCGATACATTCGCCAACCCGCACTTTGTTGCTTGCGGAACTTTGGACCCGTTTGTCTCTTCCTGAAGGATAAATTGCATCATGCCCGTGCAACGCGGCACCCATTTGAAGCGCTTGGAAGATGAAGCGATCCACATCATGCGGGAAGTGGCCGCGGAGTTCCGCAACCCCGTCTTGCTGTATTCGATCGGCAAAGATTCCACGGTTATGCTGCACTTGGCGCGCAAGGCGTTTTACCCGTCAAAGCCGCCGTTTCCGTTCATGCATATTGATTCCACTTGGGAATTTCAGGCGATGGGCGAATTTCGCGACCGCCTGTTCGCCGAGCTTGGCTTTGACTTGATTGTCATTCGCAACGATGACGGCGCAAAGGCTGGGATCAACCCGTTCGATCATGGGTCTAATTACTACACTAATGTGATGCGTACCGAGCCGCTGAAGGAGGCGCTGACCCGGTACGGCTTTGATGCGGCGTTTGGCGGTGGCCGGCGCGATGAAGAAAAAAGCCGGGCCAAGGAACGGGTGTTTTCGTTCCGCACCGCTTCCCACGGCTGGGATCCGAAGAACCAGCGGCCGGAACTCTGGCACATCTATAATGGGCGGGTGGCGAAGGGGGAGTCCATCCGCGTCTTTCCATTATCGAATTGGACTGAGCTCGATATCTGGCAGTATATTATGTTGGAGAACATCGATATTGTGCCGCTTTACTATGCTGCTGAACGGCCGGTGGTGGAGCGGGATGGCACGCTCATCATGGTCGACGATGAGCGGATGGTGCTGGAGCCGCACGAGACGCCGGAGCACAAGAAAGTGCGTTTTCGCACGCTCGGCTGTTACCCGCTAACCGGTGCGGTGGAGAGTGAGGCGGATACGTTGCAAGAGATTGTCCGCGAAATGATGATTGCGCGGACATCTGAGCGTCAAGGGCGGGTGATCGACCACGACGAGGCCGGCTCCATGGAGAAGAAGAAGCGGGAGGGCTACTTCTGATGTCCGCCGCTGAAGATTTTTCCGCCGAAGCGTTTGGCGATTACCTTGAGAGCCAGCAGAACAAATCGTTCCTGCGGTTTATTACGTGTGGATCCGTGGATGACGGCAAGTCTACGCTAATTGGGCGGCTGCTGTTTGAGACGAAGCTGATCTTTGAAGATCAACTGGCGGCGATTGCGCGCGACAGCAAAAAGCACGGGACGACGGGCGACGATATCGACTTAGCGTTACTGGTGGACGGGCTGGAGGCAGAACGCGAGCAAGGCATTACCATCGACGTCGCGTACCGGTTCTTCACCACCGAGAAGCGCAAGTTTATTGTCGCCGATACGCCAGGGCATGAACAGTATACGCGCAATATGGCGACGGGTGCCTCGACGGCGGACCTCGCGGTTCTGCTGATTGATGCGCGTAACGGCATCCAGGTGCAGACCAAGCGCCACGCGTTCTTGGTGTCGCTGCTTGGCATTCGTCATGTGGTCTTGGCCGTCAATAAGATTGATCTGGTAGGTTTTGATCAAGCGCGGTTCGATGCGATCAAAGCTGACTTTGAAACCTTTGCGGCGGCGTTTGAATTTGAGACGCTGCAGGCCATTCCGATCTCCGCCCGGTACGGCGACAACGTCGTTGCCGCGTCGCAGAACACGCCTTGGTATGACGGGCCGACGCTGCTGGCGCACCTGGAAGGCATTGAGGTTGAGAGCGATCTGGCAGCCCGCCCGCTGCGTTTTCCAGTGCAGTGGGTCAACCGGCCGAACCTTGATTTCAGGGGGTTTTCCGGAACCGTCGCGTCCGGTTCGGTGCGGCCCGGCGATGCTGTGGTGGTTGCAGGTTCGGGGCGTGAGGCCGTGGTCAGCCGGGTGTGCACCTTCGACGGCGATATGGCGGAGGCTGGCCCGTCAGAGGCGGTCACGATCTTGCTCGACCGGGAAATCGACGTGTCCCGCGGCGACGTTTTGGTTCCGCCCGATCACAGGCCCGACGTCACCGATCAGCTCGCGGCGCACGTGGTTTGGATGGCGGAGGACGCCATGCTGTCCGGTCGCCCCTACTTGCTCAAAATCGGAACGCGGACCGTTACGGCAACGATCACGGACATTAAGCACCGGATCGACGTCAATACATTTGAGCACTTGGCGGCGAAAAGCTTAGGCCTCAATGAGGTCGCGTTCTGCAACATCTCGCTGTCCGAAGATGTTGCGTTCGATCCCTACGAGGCGAACCGGGAGACCGGCGCGTTCATTCTGATCGACCGGCTCACCAATGCGACTGTTGGCGCTGGCATGGTGTGGTTCGCGCTGCGTCGCGCAACCAACATTCACTGGCAAGCACTCGACATCAACAAGCAGACGCGGGCGGCCATCAAAGGTCAAAAGCCCGTCGTCCTATGGTTCACCGGGCTGTCGGGGTCGGGCAAATCGACCATCGCCAACCTTGTGGAAAAGCGCCTCTCGGCGCAGGGGCGGCACACCTATTTGCTCGACGGTGATAACGTGCGGCACGGCCTTAACCGTGATCTGGGTTTCACGGATGCGGACCGGGTGGAGAACATCCGCCGGGTGTCGGAGACGGCGAAGCTGTTCGTGGACGCGGGGATGATTGTGCTTGTCTCGTTTATCTCGCCGTTCCGATCCGAGCGTCGGATGGCGCGCGATTTGGTCGAGAGTGACGAATTCTTCGAGGTGTTTGTCGACACCCCCATTGAGGTCTGCCGCGAGCGGGACCCAAAGGGGTTGTATCAGAAGGCCGACCGGGGCGAGCTGAAGAATTTTACTGGCGTCGACAGCCCTTATGAGCCCCCGGAAGCGGCTGATCTTCGCATCGACACCACCGATGGCCCTGCTGAAGATCACGCAGAGACGGTGGTGGCGATGCTTAAAGCGCGGGGCGTGATCGACTGATCGCCCCGCCGTTGTGTCAGACGACCATGGCCCGTGCTGCGGAGGCGATGGCGCTTTTGGTCATTGAGGATTTGACGGCAGCGTCGAGGTAGCCGGCGGCCGTTTTCAATTCGGCTTTGGTGCACTCGTCGACCGCGCCGTTGCCGAGCGCATCGGCCAGAGCATCGCGCAGCTGATCCTTGCTTTTGGCAGAGCGCTTTTCGATGCCGAGGACTTTGGCGGCTTCGCTGAGATCGCGTTTGGTGAGGGCTTCTTTCCGCGCAATGATCTCTTCCGCGGCGAGGACTGCGTCCATGAGCATAGCTTTACTGAGGCGCGAGCGGCCTTCGATGCCTAGCTCTTTGGCGCGGGCCAGAAGCTCTTTCCGGGTCGGCTCGGGGACTGCCTCGTCGGCGTCGTCGTCTCGGGCCGCCGCGGTCTTGGCGGCGATGTCCTCGGGCTGCTCAGAGACCTGCTTGCCCCTTTTCGTGTCGGCCCGTTTTTTTGCGCTTGTGCGCGCGTATTCATCGTCGGTCAGTGCGTCGAGTGCGGCTTTGGGGAGGTAGCGCTCGCCGGTTTCACCGGACGGCTTGCCGGACTTGGTGTCCCACTCCTGTTTGGTCCACGTGTTGAGATCGGTTTCGCTTTGCGCGGGCCCGTCGGCTGCGTAGCCACCGCCGCGGCGTTTATACTCTTGCACGGCCATTTGCGCTTTTCGGGCTGACCATTCGCCTTTTTTGCCGCCTTTGCTGGACGCCATCAGTTCGTCTTTGACGGTGTCCCAGAGCTTTGGGTCGGTCCGCTTTGCCTTCGACATGGCAACATCCTTTCTGCGTTGCACCGCATTGGGTATGCGAGCGCAACGTTGCCGGTAGCTGGTAGTTCCAGAACGGGTCAGCCCGCCGCAAGCCTCACGAAAGCTTTGGGCGAAAGTTGGTCCGCAGCGGCAAGGATGGCGTCGGAGTCGATCTCAAAATGGCGGTGGAGTTCGTCGATGCGGCCGGTCTGACCGAATTCGTCCACACCCAGCGCCACGGTGCGATGGCCGAACACGCCGCCGAGCCAAGACAGAGTTGCGGGGTGGCCGTCGATGACCGTGATGAGCCCCGCATGACTGGGGACGGCGGAGAGTAGCTTTTCTGCGTGGCAGGTGGCCGAGCGGCCAGCACGGCGGGCCGACTGCGCGCCACGCCAGCCCTGCATGAGGCGGTCGGCCGAGGTGACCGCAAGAACGCCGACGTCCCTGCGGCCGGTGGCGATGGCGGCGGCCGAGGCGATGGCAGCGGGGGCGAGCACGCCCTGATAGGCAACGACAATCTCAGCGTTTGGTCCCGGTTCGCGCAGCCAGTAGCCGCCGGCGAGGATGTCGGCGGTTGTGGCGTCGCTCAGTGTTCGGACAGGCTGTTCCAGCGGACGGGTAGAGAGGCGCAGGTAGGTTGAGCCGCCGCGGGCGTCGGCTAGGCCTGTGGCGGGGTCCAGAGTGTCGCCAGCCGCGGGACCGGCCCGCCGCTGCATGTGATCGAAGGCGAAGGCCGTTACGACAGCGAGTTCGTCGACGAAGGCGGGCTCGAACGAGGATAGGCCGGGCTGGCTCATACCGATCAGAGGCGAGTTGATCGATTGGTGAGCGCCGCCTTCCCCCGCAAGGGTGACGCCCGACGGGGTGGCGACGAGGAGGAAGCGCGCGTCTTGGTAAGCGGCGTAGTTCAGTGCGTCGAGGCCGCGGGCGATGAAGGGGTCGTAGAGGGTGCCGATGGGAAAGAGGCGCTCGCCGAACCAATCATCCGACAGCCCGGCGGCCGCGAGGGTGAGAAAAAGGTTCATCTCGGCGATGCCCAGCTCGATGTGCTGACCCTCGGGATGAAACACCCACTTTTGCGCGCTGGGCACGCGCTCGACGCGGAAGACGTCGGCGACCTCCTCGCGGGCGAATAGCCGGCGGCGGTTCACCCACGGCCCCAGGTTAGTGGAGACCGTCACATCCGGCGAGGTGGTGACGATGCGATCCGCCAGCGCGCTGGAGCCTTTGGCAAGGCCATCGAGGATCTTGCCGAATGCGGCCTGGGTCGAGATGATCTTGTCGGCTGGCGGCTCGATCTCGGGGATTTCGATGGGAGCGGCTGGCGTCCTGGGGGCCAGGCCGGCGAAGTAAGAGGTCGCGCGCACGAGGTCGTGGACTTGTACGCTTGAGAGGGACAACCCGGATGCGGTGTCCCACTCCTCGCCTTGGGGGACACCCATTTGCTGGCGAAAGCCATCCATCTGCTTTGGGGTCATCAGCCCGGCGTGGTTGTCTTTGTGGCCCGCGAGTGGCGTGCCCCAGCCTTTGATCGTGTAGGCGATGAAGGCGGTCGGCCTGTCGTCGGTGACGCCCTCGAAGGCGTCGATTAGCGTTTCGAGGCAATGGCCACCAAGGTTCAGCATGAGGCGTTGAAGCTCGTCGTCCGACCGGCGATCCAGGAGCGCGGACACATCGCCTTGGTCGCCGATATCGTCCATCAGGCGTTTACGCCAGGCGGCGCCGCCCTGGAAGGCGAGCGCGGAGTAGATCGGGTTGGGGCACGCATCGATCCAGCCGCGCAGGGTTTCGCCGCCAGGCTCAGCGAAGGCGGCGCGTTGCAGGGCGCCGTATTTCACGGTCACGATCTGCCAGTCGAAGGCGCGGAAGACGCGTTCGATGCGATCGTAGAGCCCCTCGCGCACCACACCGTCGAGGCTTTGGCGGTTGTAGTCGATCACCCACCAGGTGTTGCGCAGCCCCTGCTTCCAGCCCTCTTGCAGGCATTCGTAGACGTTGCCCTCGTCGAGCTCTGCGTCCCCGACGAGGGCTATCATCCGGCCCTCGTCGCGCGGTGCGGCCCAGGGCTTGGCAGACAGATAGTCTTGGATGAGGGAGCCGAACGCGGTGAGCGCGACGCCTAGGCCCACGGAGCCGGTGGAGATGTCGACGAACGGGCCGTCTTTGGTGCGCGATGGGTAGGACTGTGCGCCGCCAAAGCCGCGGAAGGCTTTGAGACGCTCCAGCGTCTGGTTGCCCGCGAGGTATTGGATCGCGTGGAGGACGGGGGACGCGTGGGGTTTGACGGCGACCTTGTCCTGCGGGCGGAGGACGCCGAAGTAGAGGGCGGTCATGATCTGCACCATGGAGGCAGACGAGGCTTGGTGACCGCCCACTTTGATGTCGTCAGGCGCACGAACGTGGTTCGCGTGGTGGATCATCCAGCAAGCCAGCCACAGCACCTTGCGGTCGATCTCGGCAAGCTCGTCCCGGGTCATGGCGTCCTCCGCTTCTACAATGGAGGAAGTAGGCTTCCCGCTAAGAAGACGAGGGCAATGATAATGATCGCGACGCCGGCGACGAGCTGTAGGGCAGGCGCGGCGACGGC